>CARDPF010000081.1 GCA_948960675.1 uncultured Eisenbergiella sp. | reverse complement strand
CCTGTCCTGTTTCTGAAATTTCAAACGGTACTTCCTGTTCTGCCTGTGAGCCGGTATTCTCCGTTTTCCCACATCCGGCCAGAGAAAAAACATTTGCAAGCGTTAAAACCGCAACCAAAGCAGCTACTAATTTTGGAAACTTTTTCTTCATTTTTTATCCTTTCGTTTCTCATCATGACCTTTTGACCCCTATGATACCACGGATTGCTTCGCGCTCTGCGCTCCCGCAATCCTAAAACACCTCAAATCCGCCCATTTTTCTGCGAAAAATGGCTACTTTTCGGTGTTTTTGCGGGTCCCAAAGTCATGTATTGACATGCAAGCATGTCATACATGACCTTTTGACCCTGGTATCATTTTATTTGTATGTGTACAGAATACCTCCATCCACAGCGTCAATAATGTATCCATAAGTAACATGGGTATCCGGATTCCCAAAACCTACGTCATATATCACGCCCGCCTTGCTCTCACTCACAAACCCTACTTCCGAATAATCCGATGCGTCCAACAGGCTCACGCCGGGAGTCCCGTCATTGTACGTCATTAATTCCAGTTCACCCGCTTTATCGCCAAGGTCAGTCAATAACTGCTGCTTTGCAATTTCTACCGCCTCATCCCTGCTGATTCCGTTTGCGTCCTGTACAGCTTTTTCAAGCCGTGCTGTTTTTTCCCGTGCCTCTGCTGCGGCTGCCTGCACCTGCGGACCATGCGCAACAGCATAACTCATCTTATGCTGGAAATCAATAATCTGAAGCATCTCCTCGTCCGTCATTTCCTGCGCGGGCAGATTGAAAACGCCCGTAGCCCTGATATAGCAGAGCGCACCCTCCGGTGCATCCTCCGCACTGTCTGCCTGTGCAATGACCTTTTCGGGGAATGTGCCGTTTTTATATGCCTGCCAGAGTGCTTTACTGCGTTCCTTTTCACTGTCGGAATACGCCCTTGAGAAACCGTCCGCCAGTACATCATGCTGCGACTGCACCATATCGTTAAGACCTTTCATTTCCTCTTCGGGAACGCTCTCCATTCTCTCCTGTACCACGCTTGCCACGAACGCCCGCACCGGAAAGCTGACTACGCCTGCCACCAGTACGAACGCTGCCGCCGCCGTTGCCATCCTTCTAAAGCTCCATACGCCTGTATTCTTATTTCCATGTTCCATCCGTTTCTGAATATTCATAATAACCTCCTCCTGCATTTCCGATGAAATATGTACCTGATCCATGACTTTCTTTACCTCATATCCGTCCATTATATGCCTCCTTCCATGCTGAGCGCATCCCGCATCTGTCTCCTTCCCCGCAGCAGTCTTGTTTTTACTGCGCTTTCCGTGATTCCAAGAATATCCGCTATTTCCTTTATCTGGTATCCTTCTACATAGTGCAGATAAATGACTGCTTTTTGCTTGACTGGCAATCCGAGAAGTTCTTTTAGAATCTCTTTTTCCTCCGGTGCCACAAGAGTGTTTTCTACTTCCTCGATGGAAACCTTTGGGTGCCGGATTCGGAAGCGTATCATGTCACGGCAGACATTGGTAGCCACCCGGATCAGCCAAGCCTTTTCATGCTCCTCATCACGAAACTCCGGCTTCTTTTCCAGATAACGGCAAAATGTATCCTGTATGGCGTCCTGAACATCATGCTCATTGCAGAGTATGACAATGCAGACTTTATAGAGGGTATCGCTGTATTTTATGACCGCTTCCCTTATGTCCTTCTCGCTATCCATGTGTTTCACCTCCTTTGCTTAAAACACGCACAAAGTAAGCAAAAGGTTACATTTTATTTTAATTACTCAAACTTCCCACCCCGGTTGGCGTGCTGAACCTTGAAAATCAATATTTTAGTCCATAAAAAAGGCACAAACCTGCACTTGATGGTATAATTGAATTGCGAATAACAATCATACCTGTTTGACCGTTCCCGTTCAAAGAAAACGGAACGTCTGGCGAAAAATTTTGCGGCGGCACAGCCCCAAAGTCCTGATGCTTAAACCAAAAAAGAACAAACCTCCTTTAATGGGAGGTTTGTTCTTTTATATTATTAGAAAGGAAGAAAAATGAAAAAGTTTTTTGGCACTTGCTTTTTACATTTTCTATCTTACACAGGGAATGTGAGAAAACCATGATAAAAATATGTATTTTCTGTTAATAATTTATAGATATTTTCCCCCTGTCTTATTTTTTTGCACACCACCGGTATTGGTAAGGGGCCAGCCAAACCTGTTGGAGACACACCGTCTCTCCCGTAAGAATATCCTCATATTCCCCATACAGTTCCGGCAGGCAGGCCGTCTGTCCTTCCTCCGAGAAATTTGCCAGACAAACCAGTTCCTCCTCCCCCACCGTGCGCCGGATGGCGAACACCGGCATCCGGCAGGTATCCCAGGTGGTTACATAAGCCTCCTTTGCAAAACAGGGATTTTGCCGCCGCAAATCCTCCAAACGCTTTAACCCTTCCCAGACGCCGTACTGTACCGTGCCTTCCTGCGTGCGCATTGCAGCATTGTCCCAGCGAAAAGGGCTTCTGTGCAGATACCGGCTGTCGGCCGCAAGATCCGGGTTTTCCTTATATCCATAGTCATTGACCTGCCCGATTTCATCCCCCGAGGACAGCATCACAAACCCTTCCAGACTCATGCATGCCGCATGCATCAAAAGCACCCGCCGAATGCCCCATTCCACCTGTGTCCGGTCTCCCTCAAAACCGCCCTTCTCCACACCACACAAACTTGCCGTAGTGCCGCAGCTTCTTGCGTCCTTAGACACCGGGTCATAATTGTAAAGTTCCCCCCTGGCAAAACTGCCCGGGAACACGCCCTCAAAAAAATGATATAAATACTCCTTATGGGAAAGCGGATCAATGCCGAGAACCCTTTCCTGTTCCTCGTCCAAGCCCCAGCCGATATCGTCATGACACCGCAGATAATTGACAAAATAGCAGTTTTTTGGCAGGCTGTGTATCACGTCCATTTGGTGCTTTAACATCCTTGTGTCCCTGGCCGCCAGCGCCGCCCACAAGTTTACCATGCTGGAAACGCCATAGAGCATATGGCATTCCGGCTTCTTTGGGGTGCCGAAATAGGCAGGCAGTTCTTTGGGAGCCATCACCACCTCCCCCTTTAAAATCACGGCGGGACATACTACCTCCAAAATCATGCGCACCATCCGCACAATCGTATGTACCTGCGGCAGATTCCTGCAGTTTGTCCCCAGTTCCTTCCAAATATAAGGAACCGCATCAATGCGCAGCACTTCCACACCGAGATTGGCCAAAAACAAAATATTAGCGGCCATCTCGTTAAACACCACGGGATTTCTGTAATTTAAATCCCACTGGTACGGGTAAAAGGTGGTAAGCACATGTCTCTGCATTTGTTCGCACCAGGTAAAGTTGCCGGGAGCCGTGGTAGGAAATACCTGCGGCATCGTCTTCTCAAATTCCGCCGGAATGTCCCAGGTCTCATAGCACTGGTAACGGTCCATATATGCCTTCTCCCCTGCCTTGGCGCGCACCGCCCAGTCATGGGTATCTGCCGTATGGTTCATCACCAAATCCAGGCAAAGACTGATCCCCCTTTTGCGCAGCTGTTTGGTCAGTTCCTCCAGCTGTGCGTTGGTCCCGATTTCGGGATCCACCGTCCGAAAATCCTCCACCGCGTATCCCCCATCGTTATAAGGATGGGGCATTTTTAAAAGCGGCATCAAATGCAGGTATGTAATTTTTTGTTCGGACAGATAGTCCAGCCTGTCTGTCAGGCCCTGCAGCCCTCCCGCAAACAGTTTAGGATACATGGTCATCCCCAGCATGTTGCTGTCCCGAAACCACAACGGGTTTTTCTCCCGCTTCCTGTCCAGGTTTTTTAATTCACAGGAACGCTTTTCATAAAATTCTTCCATATAGGAGAGAAGCTGTTCATAGGCCTTCTCATCCTGATAAAGCGTAAAATAGTCCTCCCGAAGCTCCCCCTCGTGCACTGCAAATCTTTTGGCAAATTCCCCTGTCTGCGCCATTGTTTTCCTCCTGCCTGTTTTTGAAAGATTTATTCCCCCACGGCTTCCCACTCCACCAAGAGACTTTCGTACTCCGTTGGCACGCTATGCAAAGTAAGACCGCCGTTCATCCATCCTCTCCCGCTGCGCACCGTCTTGTCATAGGAACAACGGTAACGCACGGTAGGATGCAGTCCTTTGACCGTGGTGTGCACCGGCAGCGGATTGCCTTCCGCACATACCATCACAAGAGTCAGCAGGGCATGCTCCTTTTTTTCGTCCACAAACTCCCATGCGCAAAAACGTCCTTCCGGCCCGGACAGCCGGTAATAAGTTCCCTCATGGGTCAGTTCATAATATTTGTGGAACTCCTGAATCTGTTCCCTCACCGTCTCCTTTTCTTCCTCCGATACCTTATTCAAATCAAGCTCATAGCCAAAACTACCGGACAATGCCACATGTCCCCTCGTCAAAAAAGAAGTCACCCTCCCTGTCTGATGGTTGGGAACCGCCGATACATGCGCCCCCACCGCGCTCACCGGGTAAAAAAAGGATGTCCCATATTGAATGGAAAGCCTGTTAATGGCATCAGTGTTATCACTGCACCAAATCTGGGGGGAATAATACAGCATCGCGGCATCAAAGCGTCCGCCCCCACCGCTGCAGCCCTCCAGCAAAATGTCGGGAAACCGTTCCAAAAAGCGCTCCAGCAGGTCATAAACCCCAAGCATGTAGCGGTGGTACACCTCCCCGCTATTACGGTTTACATGACTGTAAATATCACACAGGCTTCTGTTCGCATCCCATTTGACATAATCAATAGGCGCATGGGAAAGGATATCGGTCATCCTTTCCAAAAGATACTCCCTCACATCCTCTCTTCCCATATCCAAAACCAGCTGGTTCCTGCCACGGTTGGGCTGCCTGCCCGGAATCTGCAATGCCCAGTCCGGATGTGCCCTGTATAAGTCACTGTCCTCCGAAATCATCTCCGGCTCAAACCACAGGCCGAATTTCATTCCCAGGCCATGAATTTTCTCTCCCAAAGCCCCAAGGCTTCCCCCAAGCTTTTTGTCGTTGACCGTCCAGTCTCCCAGGCCACTGTTGTCATCCTCCCGCTTGCCGAACCAGCCGTCGTCCAATACCAGCATCTCTATGCCCAGTTCTGCGGCCTGTCTGGCGATCTTTAGCAGCTTTTCCTCATTAAAGTCAAAATAAGTGGCCTCCCAGTTGTTAATCAGCACCGGGCGCTTTTCCCTGCGGTATTTCCCCCTGCACATATGTTCCCGCAATATTTTGTGATACTGATGGGAAAGCTTCGTTAAGCCCCTGTCGGAAAAAGAAAGGATCACCTGCGGGGCATAAAAAGCCTCCCCCGGCCTTAGGCAAAACGAAAACTGGTTCGGATGAATCCCCATCCGCACCCGGGTCTGCCCCCTTTGATCCTGCTGCGCTGATGCGACAAAATTCCCGCTGTATACAAAACACAGCCCGTAACAGTCCCCGAAATCTTCCGTTGCCTGCGGCTCACACAAAATCACGGCAGGATTATGCTGATGGCTTGAAGTCCCCCGCATGCTGCCAACCTCCAGCTTCATACGTCCCACATGGCTTCTCTCCACCGTACGCTCCATAGCATGTCTGCCGTTAAAAGTAATCAGGTCATACTCCCCAAACTGGAAATCCAGGCAGCAGGAAAGGCACTCCTCCAAAACCACATCGGTCCCTCCCCCATTCTCCACCCGTAATGCCCTGGTAATGACATTTTCGTCCTCAAAAACGCCATAGTAAAGCAATACCGTCACATCCGAGGCAGCCTCTTTCATCGTAATGACAAGCGTCTCCCCCTGCTCTTGTTCATTGCCATACAGCGCAGGCATTCCCGGTACCCGGTACGCGCCATGGCGTATCTCGTACCCGGCATACCGAAAATCCGCCGCCATGGAACCGTCTGCATGCCGCAGCCGTATACAGCTGTCCCTATAATCCCCCACACCACTCGACGGCAGTTCCTGCGGCAGGCAATCCAGCGAATATGTCCGGTCCCCCTGCGCTTCATGGGGAAATCCCGAAAATCCCACATCCGCAAAAAAAACATTGTCCGCCAGATTTTCTTCCCCTATTTGCTTTCCGTAATAGGTATGCAAAAGAATATTCTTCCCGTCTGCATACATTTGATAGGTACTGTCCTTGGTTTGTAGCTGGAACAGCCTTCCGTCCTGTGATACCTGAATCGCCATATTTTCCCGCCTTTCTGCATGCAGGCATTTGGGATACCCGCATACTGCCGCGCTTTTGCGCTCTTCCATGCTTATATCCTATCATTTCCGTTTGACAAATTCAAGCTTTGGATGCTGCTGCCCGCAAAACAGGCGGCAAACATGTGTAACAGTTCAGACAGCAATGTCATGATGCTGGGCCATGAACGCAAACATTACCTTCCCACCTCCTCAAACTCCCTGTTGATTCTGGTAAAATCAATCCGTTCCCCCGACTTTTTGTCAAAAGATATTACGGCAATCTCTGCCATTGTCCCATCCTCATTCAAAAGATAGTTGGTCTCCTCCCCGTTTAGGTAAAGCGCCCTGTCCGGCTGCAGCGTCTGGCCTGTATACGAGATATCGGCAAAAGAAGTCCGCAGCCCGTCCGCCTTTTGTTCCCCCACAAATTCCTGTATTTCCCCGCTTTTTTGATCTATAACGGCCAAATAATCCCTTTTATTTACAACCGCCTCCCCAAAACGCGGCAGCGGCCCAAGATTTTTGACCAAATCCTGCCAAACCGGCTCCTGCAGCATCATAGAATCGCCCCTGAAAAACAGGCATATATCTATATTCCGGTCCTGCAGCAGGGTAAAATAGGCTTCCCCGTCCCACTTTGTCCATTTCAGCTGATTCCATTTAAACCAGGTATATTCCTGATAATCCTGCTCCCAGTCTTTATAAGCATCCTGTCCCCGACGGTCTGGGATTCCAAACTGTTCCCGCAAATACTTTCCCAAAAAGCGTGTCACATGCCTCGCCCCGGAAGGATTTAAATGGGCGTTTCCGTCATAACAATCCGTCTTAAAATCAACCCCGGTATCTTCATAAAATAGATTCAAAAAGTCAATCCCGTATTCCTTTGCAATATCCTGCACACCGTTTATCCACATCTGCTCCTCCCTGCAGGCCGGGTAAGGCACTGCCGTCAATAACACTTCAATCCCTTCTTTCTTGCAGGCCTCAATCATCCTGCGCAGATACCGCGCCCCTTGCGTCTCCCCTGTATTCTTTTCCTCCCGGCCTATCAGGCAAAACGTGTCCGGATCACAACGCCTGACACGATATTCCGCCCCCTTGCCCTGATTATAAGGAATCTCAAAATCCCTCTGGCCCAATTCCTTCCACCGTTCGTGGTAAATGGTTAGCGGGAATAAAAATTCTGCCACAGTATCCCGGTCCCCAAATAGATCCGACGCCATTTTCCATTTTTGCAAAGACAGGGGCGACCAGTCAAAAGAAATATGCTGCTGATCCACAGATGCCCGGCCCTCCCGCACCTTCTCCTCCAGCCAGACCAAATGTACATCAATCACCACCAGACTTGGCCGTTTATCCTCCAGAACATTCCGGAGCATATAATAGCTGGCCGGAAGCGTATTTCCATGGCCTGCGCAATTGTAGGAAACAATACCGTACTCATCCCACAATTCCATCGGATAAACCCCGTTAATGACATGGGACGTCCCGAAAAACAAAACGTCGAACACGTCATCCCCAAAATCCCCATATTTTATCACACTGTCTTTATTGGACAACACAAACGACACTTTTTGGGCCACCCAAACCAGCGTAAGCAAAAACAGAAACAAAGCGGCCGCTTTCTTTACCCTCTTTTTCATTTCCCTTCCCCTAAACTATAACTGTGCTAAAACTGAAAATATATAAAATTCTGGATGTCGTATCCTGTACCGTATTTGCCCAATACCAATACCGCCAACACGCCCCCAATTCCTACCGCCCAGCGAAACCACCACTCCTGCCGGACAATCTCTTTGCGGATACAGACGCCCCTGGATTTTAAAAAGTCTGCCAAAAGCAGCAGTCCGATTCCCGCCCATACCAGCTGATACTCTTTTTGAACCAGCCCCAGGCCATAAAGCGAACCGTCAAACAAAATCCATGGATTATTGAGACAGAACACACTTTTCACCGCCAAAAAGGCATCCGACAGACTGGATGCCCTGAAAAATATCCAAGTAAAATCCACAAAAGCAAAGGTAAACACCGTCTTCATAAGCCTATGGCTAAAAGCCGTCCGGTCCAGCCCCAAAAAAGCATGCAATTTTTCCCGCAAACGTACCGTCATGCTTCCAGCCACCTGAAACAATCCGTTCAGCCCGCCCCAGGCCACATATGTCCAATCTGCGCCGTGCCATAAACCGCTGCACAAAAAAACCGCCATCAGGTTTCCATATTTTCTTACGACCCCTTTTTGGTTTCCCCCCAAAGGAATATAAAGATAATCCCTAAACCAACTGCTCAAAGATATGTGCCACCTTCTCCAGAATTCTGCCACAGACACAGCGAAATAAGGAGCGTTAAAGTTTTCCATCAGACGAAATCCCAAGATCTGCGCCGCACCCATCGCAATCGTAGAATATCCCGCAAAGTCACAATAAATCTGAAAAGCAAACAAAATACTGGCTATCAGCACATAAAATCCCGTGTAAACCTGTAGATCCCCGTAAACGCTATCGACAAATACCGCAATCCTGTCCGCCAGCACCATTTTTAAAAAGTAGCCCCAAAGCATCAGGTACAGCCCGTCCCGCATACGGATATATGAAAATGTATGTTCTTCTTTCAGCTGCGCCAACAGATTTTTGGATCTTTCAATCGGCCCTGCCACCAGCTGCGGAAAAAAGGAAACGAAAAGCGCATAACGCAAAAAATTTTTTTCCGTCTCCACCTCGCCACGATACACATCTATCGTATATCCCAGCGCCTGAAATATGTAAAAGGAAATGCCCACCGGCAGCAACACATCAAAACGTTGATCCACAAAAGAGAGATGCATTCTGTCCAAAACCACCTGCATTGTATCCAGCACAAAATTCGCATATTTAAAGATAAAGAGAATGCCCAAATTTCCCGCCAGACTCGCCAATACACACAGTTTCTTCCGCCGTTTTGTCCGTTCCTTCCCCCACCGCGCTTCCCGCTTTTTGGCCATATCCATCCCGGCGGCCGCCAGATAAGTCATAACCGTGGAAGCTAAAAGTAAAAACACATACCGCGGATTCCAACTCATATAAAAAAAGTAACTTGTTACCAGAAGCCATACATAACGGCTCTTTTTGGGAAATATAAAATAAAGCACCGTTACCACCGGAAAAAAAAGAAGAAATTCATAAGAATTAAAAAGCATATCTGTTCCTCTTTTGTGACTATTTTTTGGCTATTGTAATAAATTTTCAGCCTATTTTACCATTTTTTGGCCATATGGCAAAAATGGTGCCAGCTTTTCTCATCCCGCACGGTTCTTTAGTTTCACGCTGTAAATTCGTTTCAGGGAATCGTTTACCCTCTCCTCACTGATCGTCCCATCCTGCACAGCCTGCAAAACCCCCGTGTACGCCTGTTCAAACTGGTCCGGCATGAGGATCATATCCGCCCCTGCCTTCAGCGCCATGATGGCTGCCACATCGGCCTCATAGTACTCCTTGATAGCCGTCATATTCATTGCATCTGTAATGACAATCCCGTCATATCCCAATTCATTGCGCAAAATCCCAGTAATAACCGCTTCCGAAAGGCTCGCCGGAATATTTTCCCCACCGTTCAAAGCCGGGGCATTGATATGTCCGATCATAACCATATCCGTTCCCGCCGCAATTCCGGAAGCAAAAGGCAAAAACTCTGCCCCCTGCATCTCTTCTTTCGACCGCCCTGTCGTGACCGCCGCCCCGGTATGGGAATCCCCTGTGACATCCCCATGGCCAGGAAAGTGCTTCAGGCAGGCGCTTACCCCTGTGGCCTGCAATCCCTGCACCGCTTTGGCCACAAAATCCGCCGCTGTCTGCGGATCGGTCGAAAACGACCTATCCCCCATTACATCATGTTCCGGATTCACCGCCACATCCGCAACCGGCGCAAAATTCACGTTAAAACCGTAAGAAGCCAAATAGTTTCCGATGGATTCATATGCCGCGTATGCCTCCTGCGCATCCCCTGCAGCACCGATTTGGGCGGCCGGTTTTACTGTTTCCAAATGCAGGGCATCCGCCAGCCTGGCAACCTGGCCGCCCTCCTCGTCCACCCCAAGAAACAACGGAAAGGCAGAATAGGAAACCGTATTGGAAAGCATTTGCGAAAGCTGCTCCTGCGACTGGATATTCTGCTTAAAGTACACCAAACCGCCGACCGGATACTTTGCCAGCGCTTCCCGCGTTCCATCCCCCGCCTGTATCGCCGTTCCCACCCCCGTAAGCTGTTCGGGCGTCACAAAAAACAATCCGGCCACTTTCTGTTCCAGCGTCATACCGGCTATGCTTTCCTCTACCATTTCACGGAATGCCTCTTCCGGTGTATAGGTCTGTGTAGGCTCCTGCTGTGTGTCACCCAAATCCAAAAGATCCGCCACTGCCTCTTCCGCCTGTGCAGACTCCAATGCCCTTGACGCTTCCAGGGCAGCCTGCATGGATGCCTCCCTGGCCGCCTCCCGGTCTTGCAGGGCATCTCTGGCCGCCCGGATTCCCACCACACACCCCACAGTCATCGCGGCAAGCACCACCAACAATACACTGTAGGAAATGATCTGACTTCGCACCCGTCTGATTCTTCTGGATTTTCTTCTTTCGCTTCTACTGGACATACGCCGTTCCTGCTCCGTTTCCTTTTCGCTCTGCGCCCTATACCTTAGCATAACCGTTGTAACAATCCGGACCACCCTGCCTGTTACCAATCATTCGTACAAATCCGAGCGATTTCCGTTTACCAATAGACTAACACAAAAATGAGCGGGTATCAATCATCTTTTTGATCAATACCCGCTCCTATGCTATGCTGTCCAATGGTCACAACCTCCGTTTTTCCTGTATCTTTCCAACTTTTCAATCAACTGGTAACTGTCTGCATCTGCCTCATTCGTGCCTGCCGGTTTCCGACTGCTATGCTTCCAACTATACAAACCAGATTTTTCATGCACCTGTTTTACACTTTTTCGATCTTTCTGTTCCGGTATTGTTAAAAACGTTACAACCAAGAATCCACTTTTGATCTTCTATACCCGTCTCTGTTTTTCAATCCTGCCATAAAGCAAAACCGTTACAAAACCGACTACACTCCTCGACCTTTCTGTATTCCTTCCTACGTTTTCCTTATCCCCGGTTACACTTTTGATCTTTCTGTAACAAATGCAATTCTAAATCCCTTTGTATCTGACCGCATCCATTCGTGCAATCCTCT
>CARDPF010000080.1 GCA_948960675.1 uncultured Eisenbergiella sp. | reverse complement strand
ATGTATTTTCCCGGTTTTTGGAAAAGCATCCGGAGGGCTGAAAAAAGGAGGCAGGGACATGTATTATTTGGGAGTGGATTCCGGCGGTACAAAGGCGGCTTTTTTGTTGGGGGATGAGAGGGGAAAGGTTTATGCCCGCTACCGCAGCGGAGGCTGCGCGGTGCTGGGCGCGCGCAAAGAGGGCGTAAAAAAGAAAATGGAAGAGGGGGTTTTGGCGGTCTGCTCTATGGCAGGGATTGACAGAAGCGAAATTGCCTGTATGGGGCTGGGCATCAGCGGTTACGGGGAAGGGGAAGGAACCGAGCAGGAAACGCTTGCCGCCTGCGAGGAGGTTGTAGGCCCGGGAAGGGCGGTATGCCAGTGTGACACCTATGTGGGCTGGGCGGGTTCCTTTTTGTTTGCACCCGGCATCAATGTCATTTCCGGCACGGGAGCCGTTGTGTACGGCGTAAACGGGGAAGGAAAGACGGCCCGCAGCAGCGGCTGGGGGGCGGGGTGCGACGAAGGCTCCTGTACCTGGCATGGGCATAAGCTGGTGGAGGCTTTCACCAAACAGGCGGACGGACGTATGGAAAGGACAAAGCTGTATGACATGTTTCGGGAGCATTTCCGGATCGACGGGGAGGATGCACATTTTGTGCTCACCTTAAACCGGGAGGTGGTAAAGGGCAGGGGCCTGCCCGAACTGCAGCGTTTCCTCAAGGAGATATATGAGACGGGGGATTTGGCGGCGCGGCGCATTTACGAAGAGGGGGCAAAAGAACTGTGGGCCGGCGTGGAAGCGGTGGCTAAAAGGCTGGGCTTTGCGGACGGATATCCCGTATCCTATTCGGGCGGACTGTTTAAGGGCGGGGAATGTGCCCTAAAGCCTTTGGGGGAACTGGCCCAAAAAGCCGGGGCCAGGCTTGTGGCGCCTGTGTTTGAACCGGACGTGGGCGCGCTTTTGGTGGCAATCCGGCATAAAAACCCCGGTTTTGACGCCAAAAGCTTTTGCCTGCAGGAGCAGTAGGCTGAACTGTAACCCATATACGCCGGTTTTTCAGCCATATATTGTAAAAGGAGAAGAATATGGTTACGATGTTGGATTGTATCAAAAGGGTTCCCTCCCTTCTGGAAAAAATCCTGGAGGGGGCGCAGGAAAATTTTGAAAAGGTATTTGCAAAAATTCCGGCGGGACAGGTGGACGAACTGGTGTTTATCGGCTCCGGGACGTCCTTTACCGGGGCGTCCACGGCCCGGTATTTGGCGGAGAAGGCGTCCGGTGTGCGGGTGACGGTGGCCCTGCCGGAGGAGTTTTTGTATCAGTATTCTTTCCGGAACCCCCATGCGCTTTATGTGTTTATTTCCCAGACCGGGACTTCCACGGTCACGATGGATGCGCTGCGCTACGTGAAGGGGAAGGGGTTTTTGTCCCTGGCCGTTTCGGAGAAGCCGGATACGCCCATTGCCAAAGAGGCGGACGCTTTTTTGGATATGGGATGCGGGCGGGAAGAGTATGGCATGCGTACCATCGGCTACAGCACCACCGTCATGACGCTGATGTGGCTGGGGATTGCGCTGGGCGTGCGCAAAAAGTACCTGGGCCGGGAAGCGGCGGACGAATACTATAGGCAGGCAAAGGCGGCGGCGGCCAACATCCCGGATGTGATTGAAAAGGCCATGCATTGGATGGATGTGGGCAGGCGCAGGATGATGAAATCCCAATTTTTTGCCTTTACGGGAACCGGGCCGCTCTATGGCGTTTCCATGGAAGCTGCGGTCAAGATCTGGGAAGCGCCCCAGTTTCCCGCCGGCGGCTATGAATTGGACGAGGGGATGCATGGCCCCAACTACGGCTACAATTACAATCACGCCGTTTTTGTGCTAAACGACGGGGGGACCGGGAACGACAGGGCGCTGGCGCTGGCGCGGTATATGAAAAACGAGCATGGCAACGGTTATGTCATCGGCGTGGGGGCGACGGATGAAAAGGATCTTGCTTTTGTGCCTGCAGGAGGGGCGTTTTTGTGTCTGGAGTATGCGGCGGCGGTACAGGTTTTGATGTACCGCCTTGCCGTGGACGGGGGCCGTGATTTTTCCATTCTGGGCATTCATGCCAAAATGAACAGTTATTTTCAGTCGCATACAGAGAAACCATCGGGGGAAAATTGAAAAGGCAGCTTGCGCGGCGGAACGAGGGGAAGATTGAAAATTGAAATTTTCAATCGCGGGATTTGTGTCTGCGCGCTGCAAAGCCATAAATGGCTTGGCACAAACTCGTAAGCCATGTATGGCTTTGTGCAACAAAGCAGCGCAGAAATGGAGTAAAAAATGACAGAAAAGAAAAAAATGACGGCTTTTTTTATTGTGGTGGCGCTGTGGGACTTGTCGGCGAGCTTTGTGCATCCGGTGACCCCTACGCTGTTTAAGGATTTGGCATTGAACGATTACATGTTTGGCGTTGCCCTGGCGTGCATGATGGGCGCCAACTTCCTGTTTTCCCCTTTTTGGGGGAAGCTTTCCAGTTACTTATCCAACCGAAGGACGCTGTTGATCAGCTGTCTGGGATACGCGCTGGGACAGATATTTTTCGCCATGGCAAGGACACAGTTCCAGTTCATTTTGGCCAGAAGCTTTGCGGGGATTTTTTGCGGCGGGATTTTTGTGGGGATCTTAAACTATATCGTAAACGAATCGCCGGACGACACATCCCGCAACAATTATTTGGTGTTGTCGGCAACCTTGCAGACCGTGTTTAATTCCCTGGGATATTTTGTGGGAGGCATGCTGGGGGAAATCAGCGCCTATACGGCGGTCTATGCGCAGACGGCCGCCCTTTGTACCTGCGGCATCCTGTTTATGGTGGTCTGCAAAAAGGACAGCACAATCCCGATGAACGAGATACAGCCCAAAGAGCTGCTGCGGGAGGCGAATCCTTTTGGGGCGTTTTTACAGGGCCGCACGTTTATGACGGTTACGCTGGCGGTGATGTTTGGGATGGTCGCCCTGCAGAACCTTAGCCAGACCGCGTTTGACCAATCCTTTAACTATTATGTGATCGACCAGATCGGCATGTCCACAGGCTATAACGGAACCATCAAATTTGTGATGGGGGTGGTGACGATGGCGGCCAATGCCACGGTCTGTGCATGGATGATGCATAAGGTGGAAGGAAAAAAAGCCGTTATTTATGTGCTGGCAGCAGGCACGGTCTGCATGGTGGGGGTTTTGGTGATACGGCAGCTGGTTCCCTTTTTGGTGGTCAGTATCCTGTTTTATGCGGTCAGCGCCATCAGCATTCCGCTTATGCAGCGGTTGGCGGCGGATGAGAGCAGCCGGGGGGACAGTAACCTGATGATGGGATTTTACAACTCCTTACAGGCGTTTGGCGGCATCATCGGCGCGCTGGTGGGCGGCTTTACCTATGTGATCAACCCCAGGGCTCCGTTTGCGTGCTGTCTGCTGGGATTTGCGGCGGCCGTGCTGTGCGCCCTGCTTTACAGGGCCAGGCAGGAAAAGGGAAAGCGGTAAGGAAAACAGGGAGGCAAAAAGGGATATGGATGAGAAATTGGAAAAGCAGCTGGATGACAGCTGGTATTTGCGCAAACCCATGAAAGTGGAAAAGGAAGACACGGCGCAATGCCGGTGGGCGCAAAAGCCTGTGCAGAAATGCCAAAAAATTTCCCTGTTCCGGGAGTTTGACCGGATCCGGATTTTGGGACACGGCCATTTGGGGACGGACAAAAAGCACAGTATCAGCGGTGAGGGAAGCGTATATGTGGATTTTGCGGCACAAAAACCGGTGCAGAATCCCAGTGGCAGGGCTTATTCGGAGATCGAATTGCGGATGCCCTTGGCGGGGGAGGATCTTGGCGCATATAACAGGGTTTCTTTTTGGGTTTATGCGGATGCCCCCGGATCTGCCTGCAATTACCTGACCCTGGCGCTCCACAATGCAGGCCCTAAGGTTATGCCGGTACCGGGGCGGTTTGAAGGGGCGCATTCCGTTATGGCGGAAAGCGGGAAATGGCAGCAGGTGCTTTGGGAAATGCCAAATGTTGCCAGAAACCGTGTCACCATGCTGACCATCACGGCACAGGCATACGGAACCTCCGTGCCCGCCGGGGACAGGATCCGCATTTTTTATGACGATTTGCGGCTGGAAAAAGTAAAAGAGGATCCCTACAAGGGATTTTCCCTGCCAAAAGGCAGTATCGCGTACTGCCACAGCGGATACAAAAACGGGCTGCCCAAGCAGGCGCTGGTGGGCGGACGGGCGGACCGCTTTTACCTGAAGGATGCAAACGGCGCTTGTGTGTACGAGGGGACAGGAAAAGAGTGGAAAAAAGAGTTTACGCTGTTGGATTTTTCCGGATTTGAGGGGGAGGGCCAATATACCCTGCAGGCCGGGGAGGCGGAGTCCAAGCCTTTTTGGATTGGGGAAGGGGCTTATCTGGGCGCGGCCTGGAAGACTTTGAACTTTTTCTTCACACAGCGGTGCGGGTTTAGCATTCCGGGAGTGCATACGGAGTGTCATCTCGATGTGATGAGCGTGCATCCGGACGGCAGGAAAAAATGTGTGGCGGGCGGCTGGCATGACGCGGGGGATTTGACCCAGGACTCGAAAAATACGGCGGAATCTGCGCTGGCCATGATGGAACTGGGATGTGCGGCGGACAAGTGGGATCGGCGGCTTAGCAGGAGGGCGTTGGAGGAAGCCCGCTGGGGCATCGACTGGATGCTGCGCGCCCGTTTTGGGGACGGCTATACCCATTGCGGACGGATTATCGGTTTCTGGACCAAAAATGTGATCGGGGACTGCGACGATTTGGAAACCCCGGCGGAAAACCGTCCCCACAACAATCTGCTCACGGCAGGGGTGTTTGCGCGGGCGGCAGAGGTTTTTGGTAAAGAGGATCCCATGTATGGGCGCCTGTGTGCAAAATGTGCCAGGGAGGATTATTTCTTTGGCGTGGATGCCATGTACGAAAAGCAGGGAAAATCCTTTTCCAATATGACGCAGTGCCAGCTGCATGCGCAGGCGGCGGCATCGGCGGCAGAATTGTACCGGGTGTTTGGGGACGGCGCTTATTTGGAGGATGCGGTGCGGTTTGCCAAAATCGTCATGAACTGCCAGCAGCGGGAGGTACCGGAGGGTTTTGCGGTTTTGCTGCGCGGGTATTTTTACGAGGACGAGACAAAGACGCGGGTGCAGGCCTGGTTTCACCGTTCCTATGAGCATACGGCCCTGCGGGCGCTGGCCCGTCTCTACGCCCTGGCGCCCGGGCATCCGGACGCCCCCCAATGGAAAGAAAGCCTGGAACTGTATGGGGAGTATCTCAAGCAGATTGCCGGGGTGACCCCCTACGGGCTTTTGCCTGCGGGGATCTATGAGTTGGATAACACCGATACCGCAAACCTGTACCATGAGGGGGACGATTCGGCGGGAATGCCCACGATGGAGGAATACAACGCGCAGGTGAAAAACGGAATCCGGCTGGATGACACCCATTATCTGCGGATTTTCCCCGCAGCCTATCAGTTCAGGGGATTCCATGCGCCCATCATGGGAAAGGCCATTGCGGCGATGGAGATTTATGGGGTTCTTAGGGATGAGGCCCTTTTGGCCATTGCGGTGCGGCAGATGGAATGGATTTTGGGGTATAACCCCTTTGCCTGCAGCAGTGTGTACGGGGAGGGGTATGGCTTCCATCCGCTATATGCGGGCGTGGAGCCCCAGATTGTGGGGGCGGTTCCGGTGGGCTTCCAGTTTTATGAAAATGAGGACGAGCCCTATTGGCCGGTGCAAAACCTTCCCACCTATAAGGAAATATGGGTGCATACCACCGCCAGGCTGATGCGGCTGATCGCATATCTGGAGGCGGGGGAAGAAAGAAAAAGGGTTACTGAACGGTAACGGACAAGGAGGGTTGGAATGCCGATACAAATGACGCATATGCTGTTGGATTTGTACAGCGAAGCTACGGAATTGCATACGCAGGTACAGGTTTTACTGCCAGACCAAGAGCCCCCCAAAAACGGTTTCCCGGTTTTATACCTTCTGCATGGCAAGGGCGGGGACCATACGGACTGGACGCGCCTTGCCCCCATGGAACATTATGTGCGGGAGCGTTATCCCCTCTGTCTGGTCATACCGGCGGTGCAGCACAGCTTTTACCGGAACATGAAAACCGGTCTGGCCTATTATGATTACATTGCAAAGGAACTGCCAAAAAAGCTGGGAAGAATGCTGCCGTTATCTAACCGGAGGGAGGAAACTTTTGTGTGTGGCGGTTCCATGGGCGGTTACGGGGCGATGCTGCTGGCTTTAAACCAGCCGGAACGCTTTGGGTGGGCCGCCAGCATATCGGGCGCGCTGGACGTCTGGGAAATGATGAAAACCGGGGAGTGGCCGGAATGGGAGTGGATTTTCGGAAGCGGAAAACAGTACCTGGGTTCCTCCGGGGATTTGGTTCATATGCTGGAAACCGTTAAAGGGGAAAAGCCCCACCTTTTTGCATGCTGCGGGTTGGAGGACGGGCTGATCGGACAAAACCGCACTTTCGTAAAAAGGGCGGGGGAACTGGGGTATGACATTACCTTTTGCGACGGCCATGGGGGACATGACTGGAACTACAGAAACCAAATGATCCAAAAAATCCTGGACTGGCTCCCGCTGGAGCACACCGCAGGCACAACGGTGTAACAGTGCAGACAAGTCTGACCTGTTACCGAACTGTTACAAAATCTGCGGGTTTTGCTTGTGAAATTACTGACATTTTGTTATAATAATCTTTGAATGACAAAATAATTGTAATGGAATGGCGGTAATCTGGCCGGATGATACAGGAAAACAGTCAGGGACGGATTATCGGCTGCTGGGAAAAGGGGCCGGACGAAATTGGATCAGATTTTGCAAATGAAGCCGATCATCAATCAGTTCATGACGTTGATGGAGAAACAATTTGGTGAGAAATGTGAGGTTGTGTTTAGCGTAATGGAGGAAGGGCAGCCGCAGATTGCGGATATACGCAACGGCATGGTGACTCACCGCAATGCCGGTGAAAGCGACAGTGCGATGGGATTGGAGGTGGCACCCGGGACGCTGGCCAACGGGGACCGCTTCAATTATATTACGACCATTCGGGACGGTAAAATCCTTCGGTCTTCCACGGTTTATATACGGGATTCGCAGGAAAGGCCGGTGGCGTCCGTCACGGTGAATCTGGACATAACGGATACGCTGCAGATGGAAGGATTTTTGCGGCAGTTTAACCGCTTTGAACAGGAGCAATCCGGCAGCGATGCGCTTGCAGTGTCCGATGTGAACGGACTTTTGGACTGGCTCATCCAGAAAGGCCAGCTAAAGATCGGAAAACCGGCGGAAAAGATGACGAAAGCCGAGAAGGTAGAGTTTATCCGTTATCTGGATGAAAAGGGCGCGTTTTTGATCACGAAGTCGGGGGAAAAGATTTGCGAATTGTTTGAAATCAGCAAGTTTACCTTTTACAGCTACTTAGAAAAAAGCAGGAACGCAGGGGAAGCGCAGGAGGAATGAAATTCCTGCCGACCAAAACACGCCGGGCAGGATTGCCCGGCGCATTTTGGTCGGTGCTTTTAGGAACTTGCAGAAGCATAGCTTTTGAGCGCCCTGGTCCAGAGAAGCCGCGCAAGGAAGAAAAACAGGAACGGTGCGGCCACGGACCAGACGAACAGCCCTCCCGACAGCTGCCCCATCAAGAAGAGCCCGGGAAAGTTGGTGATGACAAAGACCGGCAGGATAAACGTACCGATGCGCTGCATCCATTTGCCGTAGATCATCTGGGGCATATTATTGAAATCCCACAGGGCGGCCGTAAAATCGGCGATACCCCGGGTGGAGATAAACCAGAAACACAGCAGGTTGGGGAGCAAGAACAGGCTGTAGGTGAGCAGGTTGCTCAAGAGCAGCAGGATCACGAACCCTGTCACGGAGCGCCAGTCGGAGGGAAGCTGTGCGCGCCTCCAGCCGTAGGCGATCATGACGATTCCGGCCACAAAGTCCGGCAGCAGCAGGGAAAAATCAAGCCTGCGCAGCGTGACCAGAAATTGGGAGGAAACCGGTTTGACCAAATACATATCCAGCTGTCCCTCCTGTACCAGCGAAGAAATTGAGGTAAAATTGTTGTAATAGAGCATGTAAAATCCCGTCATCAGCACGTAGGTCCCGATAAACAGCGTGATATGGTCCGGGGTGAGCACACCGATGTTGATGCCTGCGCGGTAAACTACCGCCACATATAAAAGCTTGATCAGCATCCATCCGGTTTCGACTAAAACGCCCGCCGCGAAATTGACCCGGTATTCCAGCTGGGACATGAGGGAAAATTTGGCGAAGACAAAGAACAGGCGCAGATACCGGCCCAGCGCGGCAAGCCGCCTTTTTGGCGTATGGGAAACGCCGGTTTGTCTGTTAAAAGTATGTTCCATATGCACCTTCCTGCCCGTATCGACGGGCCAAACGTATTTGGCGGTTCAACCGCCTACCGCAACGTAGCGCTTTAACCCGCGCCGCCACATCCAAAAAGTCAGGAGGGCGAAAGCTGCGATCCAGAAAAGCTGGCAGCAAAACCCGGTTCCCACCTGTCCCCAATCCAGCTTCCCGTTGATGATGTTGACGCAAAACTGCGTGGTATAGCCAAAGGGAAGGATCCGGAATAATAATGCGATTTTTTCCCCGAAAATGTCCATGGGGAACACACCGCCGCTGACGACCACCAGCACTACGCTCACCGTGCCGAACAGCAAATTGACGTCCGTGAGCCAAAAGCTTAACAGGGCCACACAGTAAAAGAGGAAAAAATTCAGCAGCAGGGCCAAAAGGAGGCTTCCCACAAAGGCCAGTATCCGCAGGGGCGTCAGCCCAAGCCCCAAAACCAGGACGGAGAACCCCACAAGGCCTGTGGCGACAATAAGCAGCAGGAAAAGCTGCGGCATTTTTTCCCCGAAAAAGGAGCAAAGCTGGTAGTAACGGTATGTCACCGGCCGGACCAGATATTTGTTCAAGCCGCCGTTTTTGATATCTTCATTGACCTGATACTCAAAACCGGTGTGCACAAGCTGGGAAACCAGCGTGGCCAGCAGGGTATAGACAAGGATTTGGTCATGGGAATAGCCAAACAGCGCGGCGGCATCCGCATTTCCGTATAGATAGTTCCACAAAAAGGTCTGGATGACGATGGGAAAAACCGCGCTCAAAAGCGTAAGCAAAAAATTGACCCGGTATTCCAGCGATTTTTCGATTCCCATCCGGAAAACACAGCGATAAGGATTCATAGGCCTGCCACCTCTTTTTTGAAAATATGGGCGATGCTCTCTTCCAGGGGAACTTCCGTCACGGTGAAATCCTCCACCGGCAGGGAAGCCAAAATTGCCGAAGCGGTTTGCTTTAGGCTTTCCTTAGGCACCTCCAGAACGGTTTCGGTTCCGTTTTGCTCCCGGATTTTACCAAACGTTACCAGTCTGTCTGCCGCAATGGGCTGCGCCGCTTTGAGGGTCAGCAGCTTTTTGTCCCCCATCAGGTGATTGATGGCGGCAAGCTCCCCGTCGTAGACCAGCTGCCCGCTGCTGATGATGACGGCCCTTTTACACAGCGCCTCGATGTCCCGCATATAGTGACTGGTCAAAATTACGGTGGTTTTCTCCTTCTCATTGTAGTAATGCAGGAAATCCCGGATTTTTTGCTGGGAAAGGATGTCCAATCCGATGGTGGGTTCATCCAGAAACAGGATGTCCGGGCGGTGGATGAGCGCCGCCAGGATTTCCATTTTCATCCGTTCCCCCAAAGAAAGCCTGCGCACCTGAACATGCATCAGTTCCCGTACCTCCAGAAGTTCCGAAAGCTCCTCCACCGTCCTGCGGTAGGCGGCGTCCTCCACCCCGAAAATGCATTTGTTTAAGTAAAAGCTGTCGCTGGCGGGCAGATCCCACCAAAGCTGGTTTTTCTGCCCCATTACGATGGAAAAGCGGCGTTTGAATTCGTTTTTCCGTTCCCAGGGGACAAAACCGTCCACCGTGGCGCTGCCGCTTGTGGGGTAGAGAATGCCGGACAGCATTTTGAGCGTGGTGGTTTTTCCGGCGCCGTTGGGCCCTAAAAGCCCTACGATTTCCCCTTTTTCCACGGAAAAGGAAACGTCGCTCACCGCGTCTTTTGTCAGCGTCTCCCGGCGGAAAAGATTGTGCAGGGAGCCCTGCAGGCCGATCCCTTTTTTGTAATAAGCAAATTGTTTACTCAGATGTTCTACCTTGATCATAGGGTTCCTTTCTACTCGTCCATAAAGTCCAGCCGCCGGATGTAATCCTCAAACTGCAGTTTTACCTCCGGATACCGATACCGGCTGATGTAAATTTGTTCCCCGTTGTCCAAAAACAGACAATCCTTTTCCAGCCGCGCAACGTGGTATAAATTGACCAAAAAACTTTTGTGCACCCGGCAAAACCCGGGTTTTCCAAGCTTTTGTTCGCACTCGGAGAGGGTCTGGGCAGTGGAGAACGTCTCCTGCCTACAATGAATCCGTATTTCGTGCCGGTCGCTTTCCAGATACAGGATCTGGCGCTGTTTGATCCGCGTCAGGCCGGATTTGCACAAAAACGTGTGCCAGCGCGGCGGCGGCGTCCGCAGGCGTGTCATTTTGGAAAGAGCTGCCCGCAGATCCGGCTCCAGCGCATAGCTTCTGGCCACATGGAAAAAGGGGTAGGGCAGCGCTGCAAAGACGTCGTCCGCCTCCTTGGCCACATAGACGATACCAAGCTGCGGATATTTCGCCCAGATGGACTCTGCCACCCAAAAGCTTTCCTGTGCCGTTGGGCGGGATAGCAGCAGGTAGGAGGATTCCTCCAAGGGCGCTGCAGGCTGCAGGACAAAGTCTGCCCTGCCTGCCTTGTTTTCCGTTTTGGCCGCGTGTTCTGCAAGGAGAAGCGCAAATGTGCGTTCCATGCTGCAGGCCAGATCTTTGTCTGCAACGGACAGGCCGATAATCGGCAAACTTCCCACCTCCTTTTTGTCTGTGCGCTTTGTTTTCCCCATCATAACAGAATATCCCCAAAATGCAAGGGAGGATGCACCAATGGTACAAAATTTCCCCCCAGAGGAGTTACCGTTTACGGGCAATGTCATTTCGTTTAGCCACGGGCTTTGGCGGTACGTCGGCAGGCGTGGCAGCGGCAGGACAGCCCCTTACAGTGCGGGCAGTTCTTACGCATGTATACATGCAAAACGGGGAATTTCACCAAAATGCCGCTCCAGTCCAAACAGCCGGAAAACGCGTAAAACTCGCTGCGCTCAAACAGTCCGCGTTTTCCGGCCAGACCGGAACGGCGTTTTGGGAAATTCCACCGTTTGCATGCCACCATGCGTAAGAACTGCCCACACTGTAAGGGGCTGTCCTGCCGCTGCCACGCCTGCCGACGCACTGCCAAAGCCCGTGGCTAAACGAAATGACATTGGCCGTGAATCGTAACACCTTAGGGTAACAGTTCAGACAGGTCTGTGCATTTACTGCGCAGACCGTGAGAATACGTGG
>CARDPF010000079.1 GCA_948960675.1 uncultured Eisenbergiella sp. | reverse complement strand
CAGATACGGATCCCGCACCTGGGATACCCCTGTCACCAACACGCCCTGCCCGACCCTGGCCCCGTAAGGCATATGGTAAGCGCTGGGACCTGTGGGCCCGATGGCAATCTGATCCAGTCGCTGCCGGCTGTACCCTTCCGTATTCATATTGGTAATATTCTGCCCCGTGACATCCAGTGCTTTCTGTGCCGCATTCAGCCCCAGAAATGCCATATTCAGTCCTGTAAAGGTAGAACGATGCATCGTCATGTTAACCTCCCCGCCCGCTTTAGCGGGCGTAATTTCACGGTTGAAAAACTGTCACATATGGTTTTCAACCTATTAGTTCTCCTCTATGCCTTCCGGCTGGTAAAATGTGCCGCCTGTTTTTCCCTTTCCTGCCGTTCATAGGAAGCCCTGTTCTCAGCCTGCCGGTTCGTCGTATGAATATTGTTTCGCAAAAGTTCGTTAATATCTTCGCTCAGCGTCTTATAAAGGGAAAACCGCCTCTCCAATTCCTCATACAGGGGCGCAAGTTCCTCCCGCTCCTCCCCGGGCAGCTTCCCCAGGATTTCCCGCAGGGAAAGTCCCGGCAGTCCCCGCGCTGCAAGCACCTCTTCCCGCTTCTTGTCAAGTCCTTTGAGGCGCAGAATCGCAACCTGTTCCCGCTTCATGATATCTTCCAATTCCGCAACGCTATATCTTGATGCAGCCCGCAGCTTCGCCTCTTCCACCGGCATCAAATCATCAAACCATTGGATCGTCTCCCGGACGATTTCACCCAGTGTCTGCATGCTATCTGTCTCCTTTGCCTTCCAACAAAATCCTGCCCGCTATATCCTGCGCATCAATCTCATATTTACCGGAACCGATTCTGTCCCGTAAATCCTCCAAGCGGTCTGTTCCGGCAGTCTGCCGGGTCGCTATGGAAAGCCTTGCACTCATCATTTTAACAAAATCTTTTTCTTCCACACCCGTCTCTCCCTGTGTGCTGATTCTGATTTCATCAAAACTTTTCGCGGAGGGTTTCTTGACATTCTGCACTTTTCTGCCTGCGGCAGGAGACTGCCTGTAAGCACCGGACATTCCCTGAAGTACCACCTTATCAAACGAAATACTCATAGAATCACCTCTCTATTTAGTTTATCGTCATCCCCCGCAAAATGTTAAGAAAAGCAGACTTTCTTTTTTACTTTTTGGAAAGCTTTTGGCAACAGGTCAGGCCTGTCTGGTCCGTTGCAGCTTTTGCCGAATATGGGAAAACAAAGTCCGCAGCAATCTTCGTACCCAGCAAACCGGAAGAAAAATCTTGTATTTTCCCATCCTCGGATAGATGATCTGCATATATTCCTGTTCCGGGAACAGCCATCTTTCAAAGCTTTTCCTCCGCTTCTTTTTCTCCTGCTTTTCCCGGTGCCGGATCGTCCTGCGCAGCAGCGGCAAAATCTTCATGGCCGTCTGGCGCCCGTCCGCCCCTTTGCTGAAAACAAAGGACTCCAGGTCTTCATAGAGTTCCGGTTCGCCCTCCAGCGTTCCGCTCCCGAACCAATGGTCGGAAAGTGTGAGCATACGGTTGGTAAATTCCCACAAATGCAGGCGTTTTAATTTTTTGATAATGCCAAGCCAGGCGTTGCCACGCTCCTGGGAACGGTAGCAAAGCCAGATGTCAAGCATATCCCGGATGTCAAGTTCCTCCAGTGCAAACCGCTCCGCCTTACACGCAATCAGGAAAATAAACAGGGACGGCTCTTTGAAGGCGTGGGCATAATATCCGTCCTGTGCCTTTGGCATGAACCGGAGGGACTTTCCGAAATAATTCGCCGTCTTTTTATCCGCAAAGGGAAGCCTTTCACGAAACACCAGATTGAGCCCGGAACGCATATAACTGTATTCCCCCACTACCGGGATAAAGTCCATGCTATGCATCATACGGTCGATCTCCGGACGGCGGCGCTTCTCCACAAGAAACTCCACGCCGGGCATGGCCCGCATCTCCGGCATGGAATAGTAATCCCGCAGGATGAAGTCGTCCAAAACCATGACATGGATTCCCTGTTCCTCACAGTGCCACAGCACCGCCTCCACCACATTTTTGTATTGTTCTTCCAAAATAACGGCTTTCCTGTACTTCTGGGAAAACCGCAGAGACCATTCCCGGGGCACCTCCTGATGGAGCCGCAGCAACGCATAGTAAAGCAAATTTGCCACATTGTGGTAATCTGCCGTTTTAAACAGTACCTCCCAGTTGATCGGCTGGTTCTCCACGATCTTCCTCTGGTTGATAATATCCCTCAAAAAACCCACCAGTTTCCTGGTTTCAACGTATTGATCTCTTCTGTCGCTCATGCAATACTCTTCTTTCTTCCAAAATATCTGCCGCCCTCATATTATATATCGCTCTTCTTTCATCCGCAACTACATTTCCCGCTGAAAGGGTAATGACCCTTTTTTTCATCACACTTACCATCTGGTGATCGTGGCTTGCGGCCAAAACGGTCATCCCCCCCTGATTGAGTTCCTCCAGCAGGCGCATAAAATCCCAGGAACTTTCCCCGTCCAGGTTCGCCGTCGGTTCATCCAGCAGCAAAATCTGGGGACTGGGTGCAATGGCCCTGGCCAGCATCGCCCGGGCCCTTTCCCCTCCGGACAGCTGTCCGGGGTAGCGGTCCATTTTGTGAGCGATTCCGGTAATCCCGCAGGCATGCTGCGCAATCTTTTTTGCCCTTCTCCCGAAATACCCCATCGCACGCAGCGGCAGCAAAACATTGGAAAATATACTCCGGTCTTCCAAAAGCCCCACATCCGGATCCATAATACCGAATTTTCTGCGGTAAAAAGGAATTTTGGCCCTCGGCAGGGCGCCCAGCGCCACGCCGTCCAAATACACTTCCCCATAGGTGGGCCGTTCCAGGGTACTGGCCAGCTTCAAAACCGTGCTTTTTCCCGCCCCGCTTCTTCCAATCAAAAATAAAAACTCCCCCTGACGGATATCAAAAGAGACATGTTCCAGCGCAATATTTCCGTCTCCGTAAACCCTGCCCACATCGACAAACCGAAGTTCCGCCATTTTCCATAGTCCTTTCCTCATCCTGCCATGGATTTTTCCTGCCGCAGGCAACAACCCCGCCGCAAGCGACGGGGTATCTATTCACAATTCTGCCATCTTTTGTCCTGCAAAGCCCCTGCAAAACCAAGTCATTTTGCCCGGCTGACATAAAAAGATTTGTCCCCGGCCAATCTTTGATTGATCACCTTATCCCGCGAAATCGTGTCCTGCAGGATGCTCTTCATTTTCGTCTGTAAATCCCGGATTTTGGAAACCCAGACTTTTTCTGCCTCCTCCGGTTCTGCCCTGCCTTCCATGCAATCCACGGCGTACTTTCTCTGTGCCTGCTCCATATTCTCCAAAAGCATCCCGATATTCTTCTCACACAGATCCACACCCGCCATCTCATCGCTGCGCATTCCCAGCAGCAGCTGGGCGGCAACCTTATCGTTCCTTCCAAGGGCGTCGCCCAACTCTTTGGTGATACGCTGAATTTCCGCTATATATCCGTATTTCTTCTGGTACTGCTTTAAAAACTCCATCCAATATGCTTCGTCCATATGCCCGCCAATCACCGATTCTCCTGCTGTGCCTTCCGGTCCGCCTCGCTAAACGCATCCCTCAGTTCCACCACCAGCGGCCGAAGCTCCGCAATCACTTCTTTTTTCCTTCCGGCTTCTATCCGGGACAACTCATAGATAAAAAAGTCATACATCCTGTTCAATTCATTGCTGATCGGATAGTTGAAATTCAGGCTGTCTTTGAGATAGGTTACAATCTCCGTACTGCGCGTCACGGACTTATCAAACAATTCATAGTCCTTTTTATCCAGCGCCAGTTCCGCCCTGGTAAGCCTTTTGAGCAATTCGTCATAAAGCAATCGCAGCATTTCGCCTCTGGTCATGGTATTGACGGACTGCTGTTTATACTGCTGATAACCATATGTGTTCATATTTTACCCATATTCTCCTTATATCCGCCTGCGGCCGGTTTCAGATTCATCCGCCGAATGCCGAGGCCAGCCAGCTGCTTTGACTGTTCATCTGGGAAACCAGCTGCTCCAGCGTAGTAAACTGTTTGATGTAACGGTCCTGCTCCGTCTCCAGCCGGTCCAGCAAATCATCAATCTGATCGTCGATTTTGTCCAGCTGCTTTTGAATGGTATTGGTCAAAATGGACGCCGGTGCGTGGGAGGAACCTGCCCGTTCAATCAAAATTCCCTTTGTGGATCCTGTGGTGATCGCATACTTATCCATAATGTTCTTCATCCGGACCACCAAACCGCCCTGGCTGACGGTATTACCGTCTTCATCCGTAACGGGGGAACCCGCAAACGCTTTCTTTACAGCATCCGGATCATCCTCCAATGCCTGCTTAAATGCAACCTCGTTAAAAATCAATTTGCCGTTGTCCGTATAAGTACTGGAAACCGAGATTCCCATCTTTTCCAGTTCCGTGGCATTTTCGCTCACTACCGTGCGCAGCGAAGTGGCCAATCCCCGGATATCTACATCGTTAAACAACAACCCCGCTTTCGCCTTGTCTGTCCACGCCTTAATCTGGTTTTCCGTAAGATCCGCTTCCTCTTCCGCCGTAAGCGGCTCATATTTGCGGTTTGGCTTGGTGGATACCTCGTCATTTACAAGTTTGATAATCTCGTTGTACATATCCACCATTTCCCGCATGGCATCCGCCGCAGGCTGGCTGTTGACACTGGACTCAAAGGTGATCGGATCGCTATCCGCCTCATTGCTGTCAAACTTGCCTTTCAATGTAAAATCAAGGCCATTCAAGCTAAAGCTATTAGAATCCCTTGTCACAATGACAGGGGCCCCGGAACCCGAATACGTCATCTCCATGATCGCATCCTGTCCCTTCTGAATATCATAGTCACCCTGCACGTCTACGGTTCCGTCATCCTTATAGGTCGTCGCCTTCCCGAACAGCATATCCGCCAGCACACCGGAGACATTCACCTCGCCGCTCTCCCCGTTATGGGTGGAGGTCATCACAAAACGATCCGCTTCCTTTAAATAGTCCATCTTAACGCCTGCGTCCGACGCATTTACTTTATCCATGATCTGCTGCAGGGTATCGTTCTTATCCACTTCGATCTCGACGCCGTTAATGACCAGCGGTTTCTCCAGCATCCACCTCTCCATGTCCGCGTCGGTCACGTCATGCTTCATCCCGGAATCCAAAAAGCCCACTTTCAGGTTCAGGCGGTTGGAATCCCCGTTATTGATCCCGCTAAACACACCGTACTTTCCGAAAATCCCCCGGTCCACGCCGGTGATCTCCAGGACGGAACTGTCGTCGGCTCCCCCTCCCGGCTTGGTCGTCTTAAAGGACAGCCCGTTGGCATCATAGGTAACCGCAATCCTGCCCTTGCCAAACGCCTTATCCAGCTTTGTCTGCAGTTCATTCCGGATCTTCTCCTCCCCATTGTTCATCAGTTCCTCGCCGCTGGGAAGTGTAATGTTCTCCGTCTTTCCGTTATAGGTAAATGCAATCGTTTTGCCGCCCAGTACGCCTGCCGCCGTCTTTTTCTCCGTCAGGGTGGCGTTATTGTATGCCGTCAATCCCCCCGCCGATACATTCAGGTTCTCCTGCGGCATTGTGGAAAGCGTCAGCCCCGAAGGCACAAACCCCAAATTATCCAGCAGGCCGTTGCGCTGCCCGCTTAAGGAAACGTTATTCCCCGATGTGTCCGTATTGTATAAAGTAAACCTGCCGTTCTCCTGCTGCACGGACAACACATCCGAAAGCGTCCTTCCCCCGCCGATGGAAACCTGCTTAAACGCTTTCTGCAGGGAATCCGCCACTTCCTGCGCGTTGTTATAGCTATAGCCGTCACCGCTCTCCGGCAAATTGACCGTATAATATTTCGTCCCGTATTTGACCGTCATGCCGGAATTGGCAATCACATTGAAATCCCGCAGATCCGAAAGGCTGCCGACTGCCCCTGAGGATATCTCCTGCTTGGAGGCATTCCCCAAAAAGTTTAGCTGCGCATTCTGCGCCAGCTGCTTCACCGCTGTAATGCTCATGGACTTGGTCAGGGCTGAACTCCCCTTTACCGATACCTTATTGCTGTTGGAACCCAGTGCGGTAATGGTACTGTCGCCGTAAAGCGCACTTCCGATCAGGTTCTTCTGGGAAGCATAAGAAGCAAATGTCTGCGTAAAGCCGACCAGCTTATCCACAATTCCCCGGATCGCCTCCTGTTCCCATTCCAGCTTCTGTTTCTCTTTCTGTTTGTTCTCAATCTTCTTTGTGGTTCCCGCGGTGGCCTGTTCAATTAAAGTATCCCTGTCAAGGCCGCTGGCCAGACCACCGTAACCCCTGATGGATGATGATGTGGAACCGCTTAATCCTCCGATTGTAGACATATCCTTTCACCTCTCTATGTATCCTATGCGCGCGTCCTGCAAAAACACGCCTGTTTTTTAAGCTTCTGCTATATTTATCGGCAGAATAAACCCCTAAATTAACCCACCCCAAAAAATTTGCCCACAATGGGCAAAATAATTTTTACAAAAAAACTCCGGCCAAAGGCCGGAGACTTCAATTCCATTGTCCTATTCCGTTTGTCTCTTATGCCGCGGGTTACTGTTGACCGCAATACAGGCTTTCGTAATCTCCACAATAATCTGCCCGGCATAATGGTCCTCGTAAAAGCTCAACAGGGGGGAAACCGCCGTCTCTTCCACTACCACATATTTGGGCGGTAATTTGGACAATGCCAGCGCAATCGTATCCGCCGTACACCGTGTACAGTTGCAGACGCCGAATTTTTCCATATATTCCGGCGCTTTATCCCGGACAATTTTTTCCATCATATTAAAGAACACATGCCCGAGCATGCCGTCCTCTTCCCGGATCTTGCGTTCGTCCGCCTCAGCCGCTTTGCGCTCCGCCTCCTCGGCCGCTTTGCGATCCGCTTCTGCCTGCGCCGCATCCTTTGCCGCACGCTGTTGGGCTTCCTCGGCCGCCCTGCGTTCTTCCTCGGCCCGCGCTACATCCTCGGCAGCCTTGCGCTGGGTCTCCTCCACAGCCCTGCGCTGCGCCTCAGCACGGTCCGCCTCCTCGGCTGCCCTGCGCTGCGCCTCCTCGGCTGCTTTGCGCTCCGTCTCCACGCGCTCTGCCTCCTCGGCTGCCTTGCGCTGGGCTTCCTCAGCCGCTTTGCGTTCGTTTTCCAACCGCTGCGCTTCTTCTGCCGCGCGCTGTTGGGCTTCTTCCGCCGCCTTGCGCTCATTTTCCACGCGCTCTGCTTCCTCGGCCACACGCCGCTTTTCTTCCTCGACCTGTCTGCGCTGCTTCTCCACCTGCTCCGAATCCCCGGCCGCAACCGGCAAATCTTCCTGCTCCGTATTCCCCAAAGCCTGTTCCAGATCCTTCTCCAATTCTTCCCTGATCAGCTCGGCCACCGGATCCTCGCTGCCCACAGCGCGCACCACATGCACATTCTTCGTACCGGATACCACCTCCGGCTGTATGTTTTGGTCTGCATTGCGGACACCTGCACCCTCCGGGTGCTGCGCAGCGTCTTTTGACGGTTCGGCCTCGTTATTTTCGGGTACCCCTGCCTCCGTCCCCGGCGCTGCGGCCTCCCCTTCCTGCCCTGCGCCCTGTTTTGTATCCTCCTGACTGCTGCCCGCCAAAAGATTCAGAAGATGATCCGTCTTATTTGTTTTTCTTGCCATCCGTAACCCCCTGCCCGCCATTGCGGGTATTTTACGTTCACTACTACCCTATACGCTGCAATACCTCGTCCACAAATCCGCGATAATCTTCCGTCGGTTTGGCGTGGGGGGCATATTCATAAATGCTGACCCCATGGGCAGGCAGTTCGGATACGCTGACACTGCTACGAATCTTTGCCTCAAACAGGCGGGTTTTCATCTGTGCCGCCACCGTCTGCGCCATATCCCTCACCTCATTGGAAAGACGGGTTCTGGCATTGTATTTCGTCAATAAGATTCCCAGAATCCCCAAAGAAGGATTGAGGGAATCCCGAACCGAGTCAACCGTTTCCTTAAGCTGCGTCAACCCCACCAGGCTTAAAATTTCCGACGCCATTGGAACAATCAGATAATCCGATGCCACATAAGCATTGACAGTCAGTATATTCAGCGCGGGCGGCGTATCTATAATAATAAAATCATAATCTGCCTGTACCCCTGCAAGCGCGTCCTTGAGAAGCAATTCCCGCCGGTTTCCGTAAAACTCCAGTACACCGGCGCTAAGGCTGATGTCGGACGGAATTACATCACAATAATCCGTCGGCATTATGACCTCCCGGATGTCCAGCCGCCCTTTCATCATATCATAAATAGTTCCTTCGTTGCCGCTGTCAAGGCCAAGGCTGAAACCAAGATTCCCCTGCGGATCCATATCCAGCGCAAGAACCTTTTTGCCCCTCTCCACAAGACCGGCTGCCAGCGCCCCGGTCGTGGTAGTCTTTCCGACTCCGCCCTTCTGGTTTGTCAATACAATCGTAACGGCCACCTTTTACTCCTCCTTTGACTGTGCATAACCGTTCAGACAAAACCGGCCTGTTACGATTCTGCATCCGCCGCCCTTCCGTAATCCGTCATCAGGGCGCTCCATATACGGTTCACATCCTCTATACAATCCATATAGATCTGTGCCAGTATATTGGTCGGTATCCCGAGTTCGTCCGCCAGCTTCCGGTTTTCCTTCCAATCCCCCTGCTCATAAGAAAGAATCAGATCCATCAGCTTCCCTGCTTCCCCTGCGTGGGAAATCAGGGCATCCTTGACGGCATCCTTGACGGGAATTTCCCTGAGTATCTCTTCCATGGGGGCATCCACCATATATTCCAGTCCGGAAAACATTCCCATCATGTAAGCTTCCGACTTATTCAGCACAAAATCCGGACGGTGCATTTTCTCCACCAGTTCCTGGGCAAACTTGGCGCGCAGGAAAGACATTTTCAAAAGTTCCTCCGCCGAATCATCTCGTTCGTCCATCTGCAGACCCAGCATGTAGATCCATTCCCTAAGCTGTGTGATCCCCAGTGTAACCATCGCCTGACGCACGGAAGCCGTCCTCTTTCGCTGCGCAAAATAAGCGGAGTTTACCAACCGCAGCAGCGCATAAGTCAGTCCTGCATCCCTGCTGATAATCTCCTCCAACTCATAGACCTCCGGCTCCTCCTTGGAAACCGCCACCACCAGCTGGAAGAAGTTGCCCTGCACATAATCCATCTTACTGGCCTTGCTGACCATGGTTTCCGCGATATAGTTGCCTTCCATAAACGGGATGTGCAATTCATTTGCCAGCACAAAGTCATCCTTAGAGTCCACCCCTGTGGCAACGCAGATCTTGCCGAAAGCCTTGGCCACTTCCACCACGTGGTTTAGCGACTCCCTTTCCTTACCGCTTGTACCGCCGATATTTACCCTCACATAATCCATATACTCCAGCATCCCCATATATTTAGGGGAGAACTGGAAATCATTTATTGCGAATTTGTATCCGTCCGCACGGTATTTTTTAATAATCGGAAGGGCAAGGGGATGCACGATCAAATTGTCCTCAATCTGAATGACCAGCTTATCCTTCTCAATCATCCTCGGCAGATTGCGGAACAGCAGGGACGGTGTAAATGTAAGAAAAGTCGGTTTGTCACAAAATATTTTATCGCTGTTCTGCGTCAGAAAGCTGATCATCGCATCCGCCGAAGAATAGTCCCCTCTCTCATATAAATCACCGCTGCCAGCCTGAAATTTGATTTCATATCCCATGATATTGTTTGTACCGGCCTCTTTAATTGGTTTCCTGACCACACATCTGTCCATAATAACCTCCATCCTGCTACAGCGTAATTTCCGGGCGGCCGAAAGAACGAATCTTCACTACACCCGTTTCCACATCCAGGGACATTGTACGGGCATAATTCGCCCCTACATCCTGCCTCACGATCCGGATTTGCTCCTGCCGGAGCACATTTTGCACGCTTTCGGAGTTGCGCTGTCCGATATTCCCCAGATTTCCCTGCATTTCGAACATCTTGGCCCCGCCCGCAATCTTACATATATACCGGGATTTCATCCCTCCAAACGCCTGCATTTTGCGCAGCATCTCCTGAATGCCACTGTCTGCAAACTTATAAATATTGTCCACCCTTGTATGGTCCGCAGTGGGAAGCATGATATGCAAAAGCCCCCCCAGTTTAATCGCCGGATCATATAAAGTGATCCCGATACAGGATCCCAGCGCATAGGTGATCAGCAGCCCTTCCCTGCGCGCAACTTTCATGTCCGCAATTCCAACTTTAATTTCTTTATTCATTGCTCTGTACCAGCTTCTTCATAAGATAATTCAGCGAGTCAATATCAGGCAGCATCAAAAGATCGCTGTTTAATTCCACATCCCGAATAATGAATTTCCCCCGTATCATCATCAGCTTATCCGTCTGGTAGCCAAACTCTGCCATAGGCACGCTCATGATGCCGCCAAGCATATTAATCGCAATTTCCGGGACGGAAAGGGAAATGTCCACACCCGCCAGCCCCGAAAGGGCATTCACATAAGAGGAAATCATGATATTCCCCACCTCGTTTACCGCAGAAATATCCATTTCGGTAAGTTGGGAATAATCCTCAAAATTTCTGCCAAGAAGAATCCCAATAATTTCATTGATCAGGTCAGGCTGTAAAATAAACAGCATAATGCCGCTCACGTCGCCCTTCATGCCTACCATAACCGCAGCCACAATGGACTCCGGATTCCCGATCGCATTCATGGCATCGTTATAGTCCAGCACACTCACCACCGGAAGCCCCATCCGCACCTGCGTCCCCAAAAGGGAGGACAGCGCGCTGGCGGCATTTCCTGTGCCGATGCTCCCCACTTCCCGGATCACATCCTGCTCCATACTATTCATATCGTCATAACTGTTCATACTTCACCCCCTCCTGCTCACTGCCCAAGGCCGTTGATGGTTTGCTCGATTTCGTCCGAAGTCGATACCATCTTCAAAATATAGGCGTAAGCCCGGGAGGTCTCCACCACATTAGCCATCTCATCCGCCAGATCCATGTTGGTTGCCTCACGGTAGCCTTTGCGCAGCGACGCTGTCTCTGACAGGAAAGGCTGCCCGCATTTTTCCACGGGAACCAGTTCATTATCCCCTACGCTCTGCATGCCGTTCAAAATGACAAAATCATAAATGCCGGGTTCCGCATCGCCAAAACCCCCCTCTTCATCCATGACAATGTGGTTTCCTTCCCTGTCCAGCACAATCTTTCCTGCAGTTGTCACCAAACGGAATCCCTCATCCGATAAAGACAGGCTGAAATTGCCGTCACGGGTATAGGTGATCTCCTGCGTCACCGGATCCTCCAGCATGAAAAATCCCCTGCCGTCGATGGCATAATCAATCTCGCTGTCCGACGGCTGAAAGAAGGACTGGTCAAAGTTCGTGTCCGTCCGCTGTACGATCGCGCCGCTTCCTGCCTGCACCGACGTCACCACCTGTTCCTCATCCCGCATATTGTAATACATCATATCCGTAAACACCGCACTCTTC
>CARDPF010000078.1 GCA_948960675.1 uncultured Eisenbergiella sp. | reverse complement strand
CAGTTCTTTGGATTTGAGCGTATGGCACAGGGACTCCCAGTCGGTAAAGGACAGGCAGTTTTTGTAAAGCTTGTCGGACAGGGACTTGGGAACGTCCGCATAGCGGGTAAAGCCGTCTTTTTCTTCCAGAAGGAGGCGGCAGCGCAGTTCTTTGGTAAAGTCCTCCGGAAATAAAAACGCATTCTGCAAAAGGACGTTTTCCCAGAGGGGAAACAGATTTTTTGGCAGATAAGCCAAAAAAGCGGAAGCGTCCGGACGCTCCTGCATGTTCTGCAGGGTGCGGCGGATGGCCTGCGCCGAGGGAAAGGGAAGATTGCAACCGGTTTTGGCAGGGAGGGTGTCGGCATGGTAGCCGTCCCCTTTGCGCCGGATTGCGACGGGAGTGATCGTGCTGTTTCTTTTGTGCAGCGCGGTACAATAGGCAACGCCCAGAATATTGTTCGGCGCTGCGAAAAGATCCGCCAATAGGATATCGGGGAAAGCTTCTGCCGTGCCGCCTGTTGGTTGGTTGCAGGAAGCGGAGGCAGAAAGGCAGCTTTGCAGGGCCATGGAACGGGATAAGGGGAAGGAATAGCCACGCCGCAGATTGCTTTTCAGGGCGGATGAAAATTCTTCCGGTTCATCCGCAAGAAAAGCGGCGGCCTGCCGGAAGGCGGATGCCGTGCCGGATTCGCTGCCAAAGCAGAGGGCGTCTACGACGCCAAGCTTGTCTAGCAGGGAAACCGCACCTGCCGAGAAATCCCCTGCGCTGCCGGTGGCAAAAAATACGGGGAGTTCCAGAACAAGGTCTGCCCCCCCAAGAAGCGCGGCTTTTGCGCGCAGGTGCTTGTCTGTGACCGCCGGGGTTCCCCGCTGGACAAAATCCCCGCTCATTATGGCGACGATATAATCGGCCCCGGTTTGTCTGCGGGCCTGCTCCAAATGAAATTGGTGTCCGTTATGGAAGGGATTGTACTCGGCGATGATTCCTGTGGTTTTCATGTATATCCGGCATCTCCTTACTATGAAAGTACCAAAACCTGCTATCAGCATAGCATAGTTTTCTGTACAGTTCAAACGAAACCTTCACGGGAATTAATTTTGCGGGAGGGGAGAGGCAGGGACGACTTCCCGGCAGCCCACAGGGGACGCATAGCCATTACAGGCTGCTGGCTTGCGGACGGAGAAATCCCCCCAAAAAGCAGGCTGTCCCTGCAACAGGGCGCAAAACCGTACAAACGCAGTGCGTTTTTTGTGCCCTGTTGTGTTTAGGAACGCCTGCTTTCTGGGGGAATTTCCCGTCCGCAAGCCTTGCAAGCCTGTAATGGCTATGCGTCCCCTGTGGGCTGCCGGGAAGTCCCCTCCCGCAAAATTGGTTTCCGGTAACAGGTCAGACTTGTCTGAACTGTTACACGATTTCCGTGCGAAACCTTGGGCCGTAGTGCGAAAGTGGTTGTATTTTGGTGGTGGATTATTTATACTGTAGGAGTGGGGGAAGTAGGAGGGTGCTATGAACCAGATGGAGAATATGTGGGATTTTCCGGTAATGGAAGGGGTAGCTTTACAAAATGCGAATCGTATACACCCGCTGATGCAGGGAAGGATAGAAAAGCTGGTCCGAGAATTGGAAAAGGATCCGAATATTTGCAGAATGATATTATTTGGCAGTTCATTGGAATTTCGGTGTAGCAGCAACAGTGATATTGATCTCTATATTGAAAAATATGACCCCGCCCAAAAGTTGAGGTATCTTCCGGATTTGGATTGTGAAATTGATATTATAACAAACCTTAGGGCAGATAATCCGTTATATCAAAAAATAGAACGGACGGGTTTATTACTTTTTGAAAGGAAAGAAGATGTGTGATATCCGGTTATTCAGAAGTGCAAAGATGGATTATGAAACAGCGGCAATGATTTGGAAAAGCTCTTTTTATGATGAATTGATATTGAATAATGCGGCATACCATTTGCAGCAGGCGGTTGAAAAGGTACTAAAAGGCGCTTTGGAGTGTGTGGGGGTAACGGTTCCGAATACCCATAAGATATCAAAACTGGTGAAAATGATATCCGATCATGGGGCAAACCTTATTATAACCGACTGGGTTGACGACCATTCAGAAATGCTTGGGGAGTGGGAGGCGCAAGCCCGCTATGACATGGATTTTCTTGTAGAGAAGCGTAAACTCGATCAGGCGATGAAGGAAATCGGCGTTTTTTTGGACATCAACGGTATTCGGGATAATTTGCGGGAAGAACTGCAAAATCCCAAGACAAAAAGCAAGCTGCTGGAGTGTTTACCGCACGAAAAAAGGGAATGCAATGATTTTTGCCTCAACTGCTACTATATTATGTTTCGGAAAAAGCTATAAAGCAGCAGACTGTGTGAAAACGTAGCGGAGGCAAGCATCCGCCCCATTGCGCAGCGATTTTAATGGGCGGATGCCAAAACAGGGCAAAACGTTCGTTACTATGAGCGGCCATAAGGGCTGTGAATAATAACGAATGTTCCGGACAAGAATTAAAAAAATGCCTTGTCTATCGGCAGGAAAATGCTATAATTTAAATTAAATAGGGAAGATAGGCGGAAAGGAGTGAAGGGGATGTCTTACATTGATATTATCAAGGAAAAGGCAAGGATCGACAAAAAGACCATCGTGCTGCCGGAGACCAATGACAGAAGGACGTTGATTGCGGCGGCGCATATTTTGGAGGAGAAGATTGCGGATATTGTCATGATCGGCAATGAGGAGAAGATCATGGACGGCGCCGGCTGGCTGGAACTGGATCTTGACGGGGTGACCGTGGTGGATCCCAACCATTATGATAAGCTGGAAGAGTACGTGGAACTTCTTTACGAGACGAGGAAAAACAAGGGGATGACACCGGAGAAGGCGCGGGAGATCCTGCTTAGCGACAGCCTGACCTTTGGCGTGGTGATGGTCAAGGCCAACGATGCAGACGGTATGGTGGCGGGCGCCTGTCACGCGACGGCGGATACCCTGCGTCCCGCCCTGCAGATTTTAAAGACTGCGCCGGGCGTGAAGCTGGTGTCCGGCTTCTTTATCATGGATGTTCCCAATTGTGAGTTTGGGGAGAACGGTACGTTTTTGTTTGCAGACTGCGGACTGAACCAGGATCCCAGTGCGGAAGAACTGGCGGCGATTGCAGATACCAGTGCCAAGAGTTTTAAGACGTTGGTGGGAGCCAAGCCGATTATCGCCATGCTTTCCCATTCCACCAAAGGCAGTGCCAAGCATCCCCTGGTCGATAAGGTGGCGCAAGCCGTGCAGATTGCACATGAACAATATCCATCCCTGACGCTGGACGGGGAACTGCAGACCGATGCGGCCATTGTGCCCAGCGTAGCAAAGTCCAAGGCGCCCGGCAGTGAAGTGGGGGGGAAGGCAAACGTGCTGATTTTCCCCAATTTGGACTGTGGCAACATTGGCTATAAGCTGGTACAGAGGTTGGCCAAAGCGGAGGCATACGGCCCGATGCTGCAGGGAATCGCAAAGCCGGTCAACGATCTTTCCAGGGGGTGTTCCTGGGAGGATATCGTGGGTGTAGTAGCCCTGACCGCTGTGCAGGCGCAGTTGATGTAGCGCTTGGTTTGTGGGACAAGGGTTCAGGCAGGGATAACGGTCTGTACGCGCAGCAATTTTGGCGGGGAATGCCTAAATAGGGCGGATGGGCCTGTACTGTTTGGGTTGAAGTGTTACGGACGGAGGGTGATACATGCATATATTGGTAATAAACTGTGGAAGTTCCTCCCTGAAATTCCAACTTATAGATGCGCAAACTGAGGAATTGACAGCGAAAGGATTATGTGAGAGAATTGGTATCGGCGGCAGCCAGATCACGTTTTCGGCTGCGGGTCACAAGAAATGGAGCAGACAGGTTCCCATGGGCAATCACCGGGAGGCGGTTTCACTGGTATTGGATGCCCTGACTGACCGAGAGACCGGTGTGGTCAGGGATCTTTCCATGATCGGGGCGGTGGGACACCGGATTGTGCATGGCGGGGAAGCGTTTTCCAAGGCCTGCCTGATTACGAAAGAGGTCAAGGAAGCCATCGCGGCGTGCAGTGAGTTGGCGCCTCTTCATAATCCGGCAAATTTAATCGGGGTGGAGGCGTGTGAGGCGCTGCTGCCCGGTGTGCCCATGGCAGCGGTATTTGATACGGCATTCCATCAGACGCTTCCCGAAGAGGCGTACCTGTACGCGATTCCTTACCGCTACTATGAACAATATAAAATCAGGAAATACGGATTTCACGGAACGAGCCATGACTACGTGTCCCACAGGGCGGCGCAGCTTCTTGGCAAACCGTATGAAAGCCTGAAAATCATCGTTTGCCATCTGGGAAACGGTGCATCTGTATCAGCCGTAAAATACGGCAAATGTGTGGACACTTCCATGGGGATGACGCCTCTGGAGGGATTGGCCATGGGCACCAGGAGCGGTGACCTGGATCCATCCATTTTAGGGTTTATCGCCAATAAGGAAGGAAAGTCCATCGGCGAAATCATAAACATTTTGAACAAGGAATCCGGTGTGTTGGGGCTTTCCGGTGGGTTCTCCTCCGATTTCCGTGATTTGGAGAACGGTTTGGAAAAAGGGGAGAGGGCCTTGGGAGTGTTTGCGCTGCGCACGGCAAAATATATCGGCGCGTATGTGGCCGCCATGAATGGGGTGGATGCGATCTGCTTCACTGCCGGGGTTGGGGAGAACAGCGCGTTTATGCGCGATAAGATTTGCAATACGTATCTGGGCTACTTAGGTATTACGCTGGACGAGGAGGCAAACCGTAAGCGCGGTGGGGAGATTGTCATTACAACGCCCAAATCCCGGACAAAAGTTTTTGTGATTCCGACCAACGAGGAACTGGCAATTGCAAGACAGACATATGCGCTTGTAAAGTGAAGAAAGACTTTTGTCTTTGGGGGGCGGCAATCCCAAAGGCAGGAGGATAAGGGACGGAATGAGAAAATGGCAGGAATCGGAACGGTAAATTTTACAGGTTTGAACACATTGGTATTTGGCAGCCTGGAATTTTTGTTCCGGTATCTGCCAGTTTTTTTGGCAGTTTATGCCCTGACGCCCCAGCGGTTTCGGGGGGCGGTGCTGTTTGCGGGAAGCCTGCTTTTATATGCAGTAGGGGAACCCAAATATGTACTGCTGCTTTTGGGAATGGCAGTAATGAACTATCTGTTTGGCAAAAGCATGGAAAAGCTTTCGGTGTTCCAGAGCGGGACGGAAAAAAGAAAGAGGAAGCTTTGGCTGGCGGTTTCGGTCTCCTGCAATGTCCTTTTGCTGGTATATTTTAAAATTTCCAACGCGCTGGACAGCGGGTTTTTGCTGCCGGTTGGGCTGAGTTTTTATACTTTCAAAAGCCTGTCCTACCTGATCGACGTTTACCGTCTGGAAGTGGATGTGGAGCCTTCTTTTGTGCATTTTGGCGCATACCTGTGCAATTTTACGCAGATTGTATCCGGGCCGATTATGCGTTACCGGGATGCGCAGAAGGGAATGAAATACGGCAGGATCACATGGGAAGGAATGGAGGAGGGGCTTAAGAAGCTGGTGCTCGGCCTTGCCGCAAAGGTTTTGCTGGCGGACCGGCTGGGTATTTTATGGAACGATATCTGTACCATCGGGTTTGAGAGTATTTCCACGCCGCTTGCATGGCTTGGGATGTTTGGCTATTCTTTGCAGCTGTATTTTGATTTTGCCGGATATTCCCTGATTGCGGTGGGAATCGGGGAAATGATGGGGTTTCCCGCGATTCAAAACTTTGACCAGCCTTATGCGTCCCGCTGTGTGGGTGAGTTTTACAGGAAATGGCATATGACGCTGGGGAGCTGGTTTCGGGATTATGTATATATTCCATTGGGGGGCAACCGCAGGGGAACGGCCAGGACATTGCGGAACATTTTGATCGTATGGGGACTGACCGGTTTCTGGCACGGGGGCAGCCTGAATTTTGTGGTTTGGGGGCTGGTGCTTGCCGTTTTGCTGATTGCAGAAAAGCAGGGACTGGGGAAATTTTTGAAACGGCATGCGTTTTTTTCCCATCTGTATGTGCTATTGCTCATACCGTTTACCTGGATGATTTTTGCGATTCCGTCTTTTGCGGATATCGGGGTTTATTTTTCAAGGCTTTTTTGCCTTTTTGGGAGTGGGGTTTCAGTCAATGTCAATGATTTTGTAAAAGAATTGTCGGCCTTTGCGCCTGCGGTGGGGGCAGGGATTTTCTTTTGTGTCCCGGCAGTGTGGAAATGGTATGAACGGCACAAAAAGAACAAATGTGTGGTAATGGCATTGGCGGTACTTTTTTGGGCTGCGGTATACAGAATCACAAATATGCAGGGGAATCCTTTCATGTATGCGAATTTTTGAAAAATTGTGAGGTTTTTTATGGGTTTTTGGAATAAATGTCCGCTGCTTTCTCTGGTATTGGCCGGCGGGCTTATGATAACGGCAGTCAGCTGGATAAATCGGAACGGTGTATACAGGGAGTATAAGGGGGAAACGGTGATGACCCCGGTGTTGGGCGCTTTTTTCTGGGGAATCCGAGAAGGCGTGTATCCGTGGACGTCCACGGCACAGGAGGCCCTTGCTGTGGGAGGGGTTTCGCAGGCGGGACAGGAGACTGGGGAGGCTGTAGGACAAAGCGGGGAGGAGAGTGTGCAAAAGCCGCCGGATTTTGAAGAGGTTTGTCAGGAAACGGCCGGGGAAACCCAAGCCCGTTTGGAAGGGGAGGGCAAAGGTGCGTCCGCGGCCCAAGGAAATGGGGATTTTCCCCCGGTGCAAGAGGGGCAGGGGGAGGCTGCAGGGCAGGACAGGGAGGAGCAGGCTGTTTTGGCACTTGGCCCGGTGGAAGAGTCTTATTTTGACGACGCGCTGTTCATCGGGGATTCCCGCACCCAGGGTTTGTATGAGTATGGCGGTTTCGGGGAGCAAGTGACCTTTTACTGCAAAACATCCCTGACGGTGTATGATCTTTTTAAGAAGGAGAAGGCTTTTATCAAGGAGGACGGGCGCAATATTACGCTAAAAGAGGCCCTGGGGGCACGGTCATTTCAAAAAATTTACCTGATGATCGGAATTAACGAGATGGGAACCGGTACGGCAGATACTTTTTTTGGGGAATACCAAAAAGTGGTCCGGGAAATTATGCGCCTGCAGCCGGACGCGGTTATTTTTGTGCAGGCCATTATGCATGTGGGGGCGCAAAAAAATGCGTCGGATCCCGTTTTTAACAATACCAATATTAAGGAAAGGAACGAAAAAATTGCGACGTTGGCCGACGGGAAAACGGTTTTTTTCCTGGATGTAAACGGTCGGCTCTGTGATGAAAACGGAAACCTGTCGGAAGGCTTTAGCAATGACCAGGTGCATTTGAAGGCGAAATACTATAAGATATGGAAACAGTTTTTGATGGAGAACGGTGCGGTGGAGGCAAAACCGGTTTCAGAAGGTATCGCGGCGGATGCGAACGGTTTTATGGAAAAATAAAGGGACAACGGGAAGGCGGCGGAGATCTTTGGGATTTCGCCGCCTTTAAAAAATGGCCTGTCTGAAAAGAACAATTTTTAGAATGGTAAAATTTTTCTTCCAAAAGAAAAACAATTCCGGATGGATGTTTGGGGGAAAAAGCGGTATAATGAAATATCAATCAAAGTAAAAACATGCAAAGGACAACGCCATCTTTGGCGGCGGAACGGAGGAGTATGGGGCAGGAGCGGGAAAGGGTAAATTATCATACACATTGCAGACGGTGCCGGCACGCCCGTGGAGAGGCCCGGGAGTATGTGGAGGAGGCGGTCAAAAGCAGGGTGGTCAGGCTTGGATTTTCCGACCATATGCCTTTTTATGACGACCGTTTCGGACTGCGCATGCCGTATGTAGAACTGGGGGAGTACCAGCAGGAAATTGCGTCCCTGTCAGTGGAATTTCGGGATAAGATAGACATTCTTTGCGGCTTTGAGGGGGAATATGTGCGCAAAGACCGGGATTATTATGAAAGACTGCTTTCCGGCGGGGGATGTTCTTATCTGATTTTGGGACAACATTTTTATGAGACCAGTCAGGGGGAACTGATCAATGTGTATCAGCTTCGGGATACGGCAGGATATGAAATCTACAGCGCCAATGTAGTGGAAGCGATGCGCACGGGCTATTTTGCCTATGCGGCCCATCCTGACCTGATTTTTTTAAACGATTCGGCATGGGATGTGCATTGTGACCGGGCCTGTGACATTCTCATCGACGGTGCTGTCAAGTATGGTTTTGCACTGGAATATAATGCCAACGGGTTCCGGCGGGAAAAAAAGCGGTATCCGGACGGGGAACGTTACCAGTATCCCCATGAGAAGTTTTGGGAACGGGTGAAGGGTACGGGGATTGCCGTGTATGTAGGCTCGGACTGCCATGACCCTGCGCAGGTTTATGATGACATTGTGGAGGCGGCGTACAAAAGGCTGGATGACATGGGCATCATTGCCCGGACAGGCTTACTATGAGGAAGGGAAAGATTATCCGGTCATTTCAGGGGCGGATTTTGCTGATCGGTATTATCGGCCTGTTGGCCGGTATCTGGTCCTGCGTCATGGTTTCCTATGTCACCATCCGTTCCATCCGGCAGAACCGGATGGAGGATGCCATGAAAACCAATATTAACAAGGAAGTGGAACATCTGGAGTTTTGCTATTTTACCATGGTCAGGATGATGCAGCAGCTGGGAGAGGGAGGAAGCACAGGCACGATGCTGCTCAATTATCTGCAGGCGGAAAATAATTTTGACAGGTTCACACGCAAGCGGGAACTGGAAAACGAAATTGTTTCCATAGGCTTTACCAATCCTTACGTCCATTATGCCGCTTATTTGGACAGCGCCACAAAGGTATCGCTGTTTGAAAATGAGTGCTTTGCGGACAGGGGGATTTTGGAGGCGGACGATATCATGCAGATCGACGGGAACCGTTTTGAGGCCCTGCACCCTTCCTGTACCAATTACAGCACCGCGATCATGGTTTCCATGCTGCGGCAGGGACAGCGTTATGCGGGAAACGAGTATGACATTTATATCGAAATGAAGGCCAATATCGGGAAATACGGACAGGGGGAAGGGGACAGCTCCTATATCAGCCTGCAGCTGGATAAGGACGGAAGGGTACTTTTTGCCAATTGCAGCGATTTTCAAAAAGGGGATACGCTGCGTCTTTTGCCGGATGAAAACGGCAGCTTTGCGGGAGAGTATGAGGGGTATTATCTGGTGGCAAGAACCTCCAAGATGGGTTTTGTGTATGTGAACGGTGTGCCGCTGGCCAGGTACCAGAAAGAAATGTGGGAGTGGTATGAACGGATTGTGGTTTTGTGTCTGTTTTCCCTTGTACCGGTGGCCCTGCTGGTGTTTGCCACCAAAAAGATGCTGGGCAATCCCATTGACCGTCTGGAACAGGCGATTATTGCAGTGGGGAAGGGAAAGCTGGAACTGGTCAGCGAGGATATGGAGATCCGGGAATTTAACGAACTGATGCACCAGATCAATGAGATGAAAATCCAGATCCGCAAATTGCTTTTAAATGTGCAGGAGGAGGAAGAAAAGCGGCAAAAGACCGAGCGGGAAAAATTGATGTATCAGATCAATCCGCATTTTCTGCTCAATACCTTAAACTCCGTACAATGGATGGCACAGCTGGCAAAGCAGGAACAGATCAGCCGCTTCCTTTCGGATTTCAAGGCGCTGTTGGCGTATAACCTGGGGAAAGAGGAAAAGACCAGCACCCTGCGCACGGAGGTGGAAATTGCCAGAAAATACATCAGCCTGCAAAAGCAGCGGTATGACTTTGAAGTAGTGCTGGAAGTGGAGCAGGGAGATTATTTGGAGACGGAGACCATCCGGATGCTTCTCCAGCCGTTGATTGAAAATGCACTCCGCTACGGACTGGGCGAGAAGGACATGATCGAAATCCGGATTTTCTGTGACGAACGGCGCGGCTATGCGGTACTTACCATTCAGGATTTTGGGGAGGGGCTTGACAGGGAAAAGCTGGAGGAATTGAACCGGCCATTTTGCTATAGGGGAAGCGGGACGGAGGAAATGGAGGGAATCGGACTGCGCTATGTGCGGCATTGTCTGGAAGGGTTTTACGGAAGCAATTGTATCCTTACGATCAACAGTGAACTGGGAAGAGGGACAAAAGTCACCATAATGATTCCGCTGCAGGCGGGCAAACGCTGTGCGCGGCAGAATGAGAGGGAAGATGATCAGGGTTTTGATAGTCGATGATGATAAACTGGCGCGCAAAGGCCTGGTATCCTTGATGAACTGGGAGGCATTTGGCATGACGGTGGTGGGGGACGTGCAAAACGGAAAGGCGGCCCTGCAGTTTATTGTGCAGCACCCGGTGGATCTGGTGTTTGTGGATATTGACATGCCGGAAATGAACGGCATCGTTTTCATGGAGGAGTGCCGCAGGCAAAAGCCGGACATAGAGTTTGTGGTGCTTTCCTTTTTTGAAGATTTTTCCTATGTGCAGGCGACCTTGCGCCTCGGCGGTCTGGATTACATTTCCAAGACCTCCATGGAATTGGATCACTGTGATACGGTTTTGGAGAGGATCGTGGAAAAGTATAAGGCCCGTTCCAGAAAGGCAGAGGCGGTGGAAAAGGAGGAGCCGGATTTGGGGGCGGTCTGGGAGGAATGCAGGCTACAGCATTGGTTTTTTGGCGATGTCGCTTTCGAAAGGCTTAAGGAGCGTATCCGGGAGGCAGAGCCAAAGCTGCTTTCCGTGCGCAGGCTGGAAATGATGCTGGCGCGCTGTATCGGGGAACTGGAAGACATGCTGCAGCTTCCGGAGAGTACGGTTCCCCTGCTTTCCGGGACGGAGGAGATGATTGGATGGCTTGCAGGATACCGCAGGAAGGTTTATGACGGTGCAGGCAATTTGCCGCCGGGGAGCGATGCTGGGCGGATTTTAAAGGCTGTCCTATATGAAGGGACACCTTGGGGAGGATTTATCCACCAGTACGGTAGCGGATCATATCGGTTGCAGCAGAAGCTATTTCTGCATTATATTTAAACGGTTTTCCGGGTTGTCTTTTGGGGATTACCTGCAGCAGCTCCGGATTGAACGGGCCAAGGAGCTGCTTTTACATACCCGGGATTTAGTGACGGAGATTGCCTTCCAGTCCGGTTATAACGATATTTATTATTTTAACCGAGTATTCCGTAAGGCAGTAGGCTGCAGTCCGATGGAGTTCCGTAAACGGGAGGCAATGGCAGAAAAAGGACAGGAGGGGACGTAAGGCGAAAAAATGTTTGGCGGTTTGAAAACAAATTTTATAAAAAGGGCAAAAAGTGATTTCATTTCCGGAAAAAGTGTGGGTCATCGGAAATAAATCACTTTTATTTTTTGACAATATCACATAGAGGAATTTGGAAAAGCATGGTAACATATACAACATGAACAATAAAAATGAATATATCAAGGAGGGCGGGAATATGTTCAACAAAAAGTTCCTGAAGCATTATTACATCATGCTGATACCGGCGGTGCTTTGGCTTGTTTTGTTCAACATTGTGCCGATGTTTGGTATTGTCATGGCGTTCGAGGATTTTAATCCGGGGCTGGGCATGTGGAAATCTCCGTTTATCGGTTTTAAAAATTTCCAATATATGTTCCAGATGAGCGACATCAAGCAGGTTATGTTCAACACGGTGGTGATTGCGCTGGGTAAAATTGTCGCCAATCTGGT
>CARDPF010000077.1 GCA_948960675.1 uncultured Eisenbergiella sp. | reverse complement strand
CCCCTAAATGCAGTGGTTCTGCAAGGTTTTCTTCCCGCGTCTTCTCCCGCAGCTTCTGCATCAGGTCATTGTGCCGTTTTCCGGCCTCCATCATCCCTTCAAAATCATAACTGTCCTCCAGGTTCCAAACGGTCTGGTACACCAACGCCCTGTCATACTGTTTGACCTTTTCCATCAGTACGTAAATATCCCCGGCATTGGGGGGACACATATGATTTTTCCCGTAATTGCCGCAGGCGTTTGCCTCGCACAATTTGCGAAAGGAAGCATCCGTAACGATCACCCCTGCATCAATGATCTCCGCCCGAAATGCGCCGAGCATCAACGCCTCTTCCCGCAATTCCTGTATCCGGGATTCCTTCCATCCCGTCCGTTTTTGCCTACCTTTTGTCTGTTCCATACCGATTTTTACTCCTGCCCGTTGTTCCCATCCCCCCAAAAGGGATATTTCAAACACGCCCTGCAACGTGTTGCTTTACAGTGGGATTATCTACTTTCCGGCCCATGCCCGGAACACTTCATATACATTTTCCGGCTTTGCGCCCGGCCCAAACTCACACTGGGCAATACAGCCTCCCTGCCTCCAGAGGGCTTGGCGCACGGTTTCCACCGCACTGCGGATATCCGCAGGCCCTGCTTCCACCAAAAGATGCTGGCGGTCGATCTCCCCCCAAAAGGTAATTTTGCCTGCAAACGCCGAAAGATTTTCCACTCCCATGCAAAAGATCTGGGAATTGACGGCATCCAACCCCAGCCCTATCAAATCCGGCAGGATATCGAGAATATAGCCGTCGGAATGCATAAAAATCTTTTTATGGTAGCGTTTGGCAATTTCAATGTAATCCCTATACATCGGCTTGAAAATCTCCCGCCACCGATCCGGATGGATCAGCAGGCTTCTCTGACTGCCCCAATCGTCCATGAAATTGAGGCAGTCCACATCGGTTTTGGCCCATTCCTCCAACAACTCACAGTAAAAAGCGTGCATCTCTCCCATAAACTTTTTCATTTTTTCCGGTATTTCCACCAAATCCATATACAGATTCTCGGTCCTGCGGATAAACTGCAGCTGCTCGAAGGGTCTGGGACAACAGCCGCAGCCCACAAAACGATCCGTATTTTTACAGAAGCGCTTCACCGCTTCCCGGTCAAAACTAAGCCATTCCCTCGGAATGTGCACATTGCCTACATCCTGCCACTCCTCATCTTCCACAAGGGCATCCTTGACCTCCCCGATCACCCCTTCATGGATGTTGGTCACCATACACCCCCAGGCATCCCTGCTCCTTCCCTTCCGGTAAGGATCCCCGCTCTCTATGGTCTTTTGGCTGCATGTACCGGGGGCTCCCACAATATCGTCCGGAAACTCCCGCCGTATCCTGGCGATCCAATCGCCATGGTTCCATTCGCTATAGGGCAGCACCCACAGCTGCCTTGGAACCTCCCCCGTGTGGTTTCTAAATTCCAATGTCCGATAAACCAATTCCCTCGGTGTCATTTTAACCTCCCTGCCCGCCAAAGGCGGGCATAAATTCACGGTTGAAAAACTTTCGCGTATGGTTTTTCAACCTAGCCTCCCTGCCCGCCAAAGGCGGGCGTAGTTTGAAAAGCAACTATTGACGGCACAAGGACTTACGCTTCGCTCTCCCGGGCAGTCTTTTCCGCAAGGCGCAGCAGGGAGACGATGGGCACAATCAGGATCCCACAGAAGAAATTGCTCACACCGTGAATAAAATCCCACGGAAGGCCCGCCACAATCCATGCCACCATTCCCTGAAAGCCCAGTCCGTACAGGAACGCCTGTGCCGGGGCGTACAAGGTTCCGAACAAAAAACCGTGTGCCGCACAGATACCCATATACACAACCGGACAGGCCTTTTTTGGCATTTTTCTGGGAAGCAGCATCACAATTCCCCACAGGACGGTCCACAAATACAGATACGGTACCCACCAGGTGGCAAAACCGCAAAATATTCCATTCAGGATGACATAAATGTAAATCGGATACAGGGCTTTTTTCCGGTATACCAGCGTATAGGCGATGGTAAGGACACCGAGGAGATGGATGTTGGGGGCAATCTCCATCAGCATCTTGGATGCGTACATGATTGCTCCCAACATCGCAAACACCGTCATTTCCCGGACTGTGGGCTTCAACCTTTTTCCACCTTGAAGGAATAACGCTCGCCCTCTGCAATGGCCGTGCTGTCCACACCCAAGGCCGCATAGTCCCCGTTGACGTAAAACGCCCAGTATACGCCGTCCGCATCATAATCCGCCGTAATCCCGTTTACGGTTTTGACATAAAGGCCAAATTCGCCCTCATCCCCCGCAATCAGTCCAAGCTCCTGCAGGGCTGCCCCCACCATTTCCTGATCCGTATGGATCTCAAACTCGGTCTCGTTGCCGTCCTGATCCACCACCGTGAACGGAAACACCCTGCTTCCCTCTCCCAGAACGCCGCCTTCCAGCGTTACAAACGATTCGGTAGCGGAAACTTCTCCTTTTGCCTCCTTGCCGCATCCCCATGCAAAAAGTGTCATAGCCACAATCAACACCATGCTAAGAATGCCAAAAGATACTTTTTTTCTGTCTCTTTTTTGCATGTCTTTTTCTCCTTTTTTATGGATTCCCTTTCTCAACCGGCGCCCGCAGTCTGGCTTTTTAGCCACGAAAAGGGTTGTAAAGTCCGGATATTCCGACTTGGCACGCATTCCTGCCGCCTTCTCAGGGCTTCCCCCAATGGCGTTTCCCGGCTTGTGGCATTCCGGTCAGGCAGTCTTTGTATGGATATGCCTTACGGCGACGGGCTCGTACAGGTCTTTCACCTGTTTCCCCGGACATTCCATGCTATCTTAAATCATAATTTCCCAAACAGTCAACCCTTATTTGGGGAATAGCTGCGGCAGGCATCCACATAGGCCAAAATGTTTTCAAACGGCACCTCCGCCTTTCCATTCTTTTCCGGTATTTCCTCAGGCAAATGTTTTGACGCACACCGGAAAGTCTACCGGATACTCTGCCAAAAGCAACTCCAGACCGCCGCTTTCGGATAGCCGCGCCACACGGATCCGGTTGGAATCCTGCGCCGCAATCAGGACATACCCCTGCGGCAGGGGCAAAAAATTCCTCGGGTTTTTTCCTCCCGCACAGGCAATGCTGCGCAAAGCCAGAAGCCCGTCCTCCAGGATTTGAAAGACGGCGATGCTGTCGTGCCCCCGGTTGGACACCAGCAAAAGCCCGTCATCCCCCCAAACATGGATATCCGCAACAGTGTTCTCCCCTTTATAGGAATCCGGCAGGGTGGAAACGGTTTGTATCCGTTCCATTCCGCAATTTTTTTCATCCCACCGATAGACATCGACCACGTTTGCCAGTTCACAGGCCACATAGATCCGCTTTTTCTTTTTTCCAAACGCGATATGTCTGGGGCCGTGTCCTGCGGGAACCGCAATTTTTTCGCAAAATTCCAATTTACCGTCCTCCTGCACACGGTAAAGCCAAAGCGCGTCGCTTCCCAGATCCTGCACAATCTTATAATCCGGTGCAAACGGTATTTCCTCAATGGAATGGGCGTGTGCGCACTCCTGACGCTCTCCCACCACGCTGCTTCCCTCATGCGCAAGCAGCTGCATGCACGCGCCGATCCGAAACGCTGCATCCACCGGAAACACCGCCACGCTTCCGGTGCCGTAATTGGCGGCGTACAGTGTCCTGTGCCGCTTATCAAAATGCAGATAGCAGGGCAGTCCCCCTTTCGTCTTTTGCCTGCCCAGCTGTACCAGCCGCTTATTTTCCCGGTCGTAACGATAGCTTACCACCATCCCGTCCTCTTTTTCGCTGACCGCAAAAATGTGCCCTCCTGTCCCAATGGCAAAAGAAGGGGCGTCTATCTGCGTATCTGCCGCCAGTTCATGAAAAGAAGGGTTCATTGGGTCAAATTCCAAAACCCGCAGGGCCTTTTGGCCCATATTCTGATAAGTTCCTATAATCAGTTCCGTTCTCTCGCCCATGCCCGTCCTCCATCCGTTTTTTTCATTGTAATACGCTCTTTTTATTTGCACCATGTATTTATTTGTCAAAAATATATGATTTTAAAAGATGTGGGGATATGGTATAATCGTAATGATTTGGTAACAGGTCAGACAGTTCAGACAAGTCAGACTTGCCTGAACCGTCGCGCATCACCAAAACCTGACAAATACTGTCCCGGGAGGCGTTTATGAGCAATACCTTTGACATCCTGCAAAACCGGTTCCGTGAAATTACCGTTAACTTAGAGCGCGTCGACCTGCTGACATGCGACGAAAATTGGAGGGGCGACCATACCGTCCCGCCTTTTAGCAGTATCGGACTGATCTTAAAGGGAACGGGAACAATCTTTGTCGATCAGCAAAAACTACAGCCTGCCAAGGGACAGTTATATTTGCTGCCCGCAAGAACCACCCAGACTTTTTTCAATGACGGAAGGGATCCTTATGTAAAATATTACTGCCATTTCCATATCGCCAGTCAGGGAACACAGCTGTTCGACCTGATCAGGCTTCCGTTGTGTATCAATGCCAAAAACCCAAAGACTGCAGCCACACTGTTTGCCGATATGCTTAAAGAGTCCCAAAACCAGGATTTAACCTCTTTTATCAAAACCAAACAGCGGCTGCTGGACGTTCTCTCCTACTATCTGGAATGCTGCCCCGAAGGAAGCGTACTCCCGGCCGACAACGATTCCGACTCTTCGATCCAAAAAGCGATCACGTACGTCCAAACCTGCCTGCCCCGATCCGTTTCCGTGCGACAAATGGCTGAAATTGCAGGCTACCACCCCAGCCATTTTGCAAAGCTATTCCAAAAAAGTCTTGGCATGAGCCCTACCCAGTTCCTCATCCGGCGCAAAGCCCAATACGCCATGGATCAGCTTGTCTCCACCTCCAGACCGATCGCCGATATCGCGGAGTCTTTGGAATTCAGCAGCCAGTTTTATTTTTGTAACTTTTTCAAAAAGCAAACCGGTATGACCCCTTCCGAATACCGCCATGTCTATTTCCGAAAAGAAAATTAGTTCCTGTCCACACACAATGCCGTTTCATTCCTGCAAAAAAACGCGGACTGTTTGAGCGCAGCGAGTTTTACGCGTTTTTTGCAGTTTGGAATGGAGCGGCGTTTTGCTGAAATTCCCCGTTTTGCATGTATACATGCGCAAGGAGCCGTCCGCCCGGCAGGGGTGTCCGGCCTGCAAAAGGATCCGCTTTCCCCGTCTGCCGACGCGCCTCCCAAGGCCCATGGCTTGATGAACCGGCATTGCATGTGGATAACAGCAAAATGCAAGGTATTTTTGTAAATATTTGTAACAGTTCAGACAGGTCTGCGCATTTACTGCGCAGACCGTGAGAATACGTGGTGGTGGCAAGCATCCGCCCCATCGCGTAGCGATTTTAATGGGCGGATGCCCAAACAGGTCAGACTTGTCTGACCTGTTACAAATATTTACATTCCTTCTTGTCAACGCTAGGTAAACCGACGTATAATATGTATAAGAATCATTCCCGATATTTAATTTTTTGTAACAGTTCACACAGGTCTGCGCATTTACTGCGCAGACCATGAGAATACGTGGTGGCAAGCATCCGCTCCATCGCGTAGCGATTTTAATGGGCGGATGCAGCAACAGGGCAGACTTGTCTGAACTGTTACGATTTTTTATCAGTCCTGGCAGATTGTGTGTAACGGGCCAGACTTGCCCTGCCGTTACCATTTTGTGCCGATACATGAAGCTTCCCCACCAAAAGAGTCGTCAGCCGGCGGCAGAATGAGAGGAAAAAATGGATGTTAAGAATCGCTTTTTAAACCGACTGTTTGGCTTTAAATCAAACAAACCTACACAGGAAGCCATTGACGAGACGCCCGCCAAGCAAGCACCAAAAGAGACGCCTGCGGCCGTGATTACCATAGATCCGCAGTTGGATTTGGCGGATGACCACGCCCTGCACCAGCTCTATTTTCTTTGGTGCAAACAGGCCCACAGGGCGCCAAGGCCGCTGCTGCGTCTGGACGGCCCCGACGCATTATCACCGGAAGAAACCAAACGGGAACTTGCCCGCCTGCAAAAGGAGCTTACCACTGCGGCTGCTTCCCGCCTAAAAGAAGCTACGCCCCGTCCCAAAAAAGACACCGCAGGCAAGGAGGAAGACGATAAAAACAGGCAGGATGGCGACACCCAAGCGGAAATGCCTTCCCTGGATGCCCTGCCGTTTCTGTTTATTTCTGCCGACCGTATGGCCGCCTGGCTCATGGTGTTCCCCCCTACGGGGCAGGGAAAGGAACTGGACCGTTCCATGCTGGATCAGGCGTTGGAAAAAAACCGCGTCTCCTTCGGTGTGGACACTGATCTCTTAGACCGGCTGCCAAACGAGGCGAACCGGTATTTCCGTCTGTTTTTTACCGCGAAAGGAACGCCTGTCATCCACGGAAAAGACGGGTATATCGAAGAATTTTTCAAACGCAGCATGCAGCAGAAATTCTCGGTGGACGAACATGACCGGGTGGACTATTTTAATTTAAACTTGATTCAAAATATCGAAAAGGACGCAGTGATCTGTCAGGCCGTCCCGCCTGTCGCCGGTACACCGGGAAGAACCGTGCGCAATGAAGAGGTTCCCTGCCGGGAAGGCAAGAAAGCAGCGCTTCCCAAAGGGCGCAACACCAAAGTCAGTGAGGACGGCAGCCAGCTTTTGGCCGCCCTGTCCGGACGTGTGGAATTTTCCGGCCAGAGTTTTCAGGTTAAGACCGTAATGGAGATAGAGGAAAACGTGGACTTATCCACCGGAAATATCGACTATATGGGGGATGTCCATGTCCGTGGAAACGTATGCAGCGGATTCTTTGTCCGGGCCGTGGGAGGCGTCACCGTGGACGGTGCCGTGGAAGCTGCCGAAATCGAATCCGGCGGCGATTTAAGGGTTGCCAAAGGCATCGTGGGCAACGGCCATACCGTGATCCGCTCCCGCCATAACATTTACGCCAAATATCTGGAAAACTGCGTGGTCCATGTCCGCCAAAACCTGTATGCCGATTATCTTGTCAATTGCGAAATATACTGCGACGGCGAAGTCCAGATCAGTACCGGCAAAGGCATCATCATCGGCGGCCATATCCGGGCCGCACAAGGGGTTAGTGCCAAGACTGTGGGATCCCGGTCGGAAAACCATACGTACGTCTATCTGGGCGGACAGCCCTGTGCGGATTTTGAGAGGGAATCTTTGCTGCAAAAAGCCAAGGAACTGGACATCGAAATGAAAAAAACACAGCGCCAGCCGGCCGGGCCTGCCAAAACCAAACAACTCAACAAGATCCGTCTGGACATGTCCGTACAGAATATGAAGCTGGCACAGTTCGACAAAGACCTGGAGCAGTCCAGGGAAAAGCTGGAACAAAAAGGCGGCTGCAGAATGCGGTGCGATCTGGCTTACCCGGGGCTGATCCTGACCATAAATAACGTGACATTACGCCTCACACAGGAAACCAGCTGCCTAAACGGCAGGCTGGTAGACGGGGAAATTCAGGTTCTATAATGGTAACCGTTCTGCCAAAAGCTAAACGAAATGACATTGAAAGCTGAACTGTAACTTATAATTTTCCTTTTCCCATGTACTGCACCGCAATGCGGTTTTCCGGTTTTACATCGCAAAAATAGAGTACGGCCAAAAAGAACCATTCCAACGGTTTCATCAGGATGTAGACCAAGTCGGCTGCGTAAGGCGACCGGATTACCTTTGCCACAGGAAAACCATAGGCATCATAAAAATGCCGGATCCTGCGGTGCAGACGGGGCGTGTGTTCTTCCAAAATCTGCTCAAAAGCATTGGCAATACAAAGCTGCCTGTTCACAATGACCCAATGCCCGTGCCGCACGCCGCGCCGCACGGGCTTTACGATTTTCTTATGCCCCCCAGCCGCTACCGTACAAAGATAGTGTTCGTCGTAATACACATTCTGCGGCGCCACCTGCATAGACAGGTTCCAATCGCTGCTCTGTGTCCACGCCAAAATCGCCGCGTCCGGCTCCTGTCCCAAAAGTACAAGCACGCAGACTAAAATCCCCAGAAGCGGCAGCGCTACCACAAAAGCAGCGATACACCACCGCTGTGACTTGGCTAAAACCGTATTACACCAGCCAAGAAACGGATAACGGTATTCCCGCTCACATACCGCCTCCTGCCCCCATTCCCGTATCTTATTCCGGATGGTTTTTGCCGCTATCAAGATAAAATTCAGCGGGGCCAGACAAAGGGGGAGATATTCCGTATCCGTCAAAACCTGTATAATCCAGCATATACACTCTGCCACGCCCAGATACATCGCCGCCATACTGCACACAATCACAAGCGGGGCCAGCCTCCGGGCCGGAATGTAAGTAAGGACGGCATATCCGAAAAGGGCTGTCAGCGCAATCACCGCCACCGTCAGCCTTGCCTGCGTGTAAACCGGCGTATGCACCTGCGCATTGACCAACTGCTCGGTCCAGTCAGCGTTCAGGCATATGTCCTGCAGGGACGCATACAGCAACGTATAAACTACCCCCAAAAACAGCACAATGATGTCGAACAGTCTTCCCTGCCGCAGCATGCGTTCGCTTTTCTGTCCCATAACCAAACCGGCCACTTCCATTGCGGTGAGTACCATCGGGTAGATGAAAAAGGTGCCCAAAAGAAAGGACGCGATGAAAAACCCTGCCGTCGCATCCAAAAGCCCTGCCAGCCCCCTGTCCCACACCGTCAGGATCCGCCCCAAAACCAGAACTTCCCCCGCTGCGGCCCCAAGCACTTGTGCCAAAAGAAAGGAAGCCAGCACTGCATGCTTTTTCCCAAACTCCTCCAGTTTCTTCATCTCAATTACCTCCAAAATTCGTTTCCATGAACGGCATGCACACAGCTTTGCATCATTGCATTCGTTCCAAGCCCTAAATGCCCCACTACTAAAATACTACTCTTTCAATTGACTGTCAATATATTTTTATCGTGTTTCAATAAATTATTATTGAATATCGAAACAGTACAGCTTACCACCACCACGTATTCTCACGGTCTGGACTGTTACTATCTTAACAACTTTTTCAATTTTTCCATTGATTTTTTTTTCGGACGATTTTATAATGAAAGAAAGAAATACGGAATATGAAATGACAGTAGGGAGGTGGTTTTGTGATCCGTAATCTTATGGGTGTGGGCGCATATGCCAATTCTTATTCGTATGGCCAGTATAACCAAAACCGCATTGATTTAAAGCAGGCATCCGTTGAACGCGCCAAGGCGCTGGAGCAGGCACAGTCTTCCAGCCGGGTTCGCAGTGTAGCCGCCGTCGGCCGGGCATCGGATCCCGGTACCCCGGTGCAACCGGTCGATCCCGTTATCCGGGTGGATAACGATTCCTCCGGCGAACTTACCCGGGTTCTCCCCTTTTTGCGCAAAGGCGCAGATCCGGCGGAGATGGCAGTTCGCATGCGCATGAAGCAATATGACCCGGAACGGGACGCCCGCGAAGTAACGCAGGCCATGCGGGACATGACCGTCCAGAAACGCATTGATGACAAACTGTTTGCCAACAGCCGCCAATTTACAAGGGAAACCCGTGAATCCGGTGAAGCTGTCCGGGCCGCGCAACAGGCCCTTGCTACGCACGCTAAGAATACCCAGCGTTTGGAAAACATTAAGGATGATATCCACCGTTCGGAAACCGTTATGGAGAATGCCCGCCGTGTCAGTTCTTCCAAACCGGCAGAGCGTGACTCCCAGAGCCGTCCCTCCGTTGCGCTAAACAGGCCGTCCGCCGACAACGAACCCATTCAAAGTACGGCCCGTACCATCGCGCAGGTTGAGGCAGCGGAAGAAAGCAGTACCCCTATCGAAAAGCGCAAGCCTTTCTTCGCTATTGCATAGGCCCTTACCGGCCCGATAAACAGCCAAGCAGGCATGCGTCGGCGTTTGGCAACCCATAAAAGGCTGGGAGACACAAAACATGCAGCGGCATTTTGTGTCTCCCTATTTTTATTCGTCGGTCCATCATTTAAAAAAATTGTCGTCCGGCAGCGGCGATTTTAAACAATCTACGCTGCCGCAATTTCCCATTGCCTAAAAATACCGGTACCGCTGTCCATGCTTTACAAACATCCTGACAGACAGCATAAGCGCCATCAATTCCGCCGCCGGGGTTGCCAGCCAAATACCGTTCACGCCCATAAATGCCGGAAGCACCAGCATGGTAATCAGCATAAACACAAATGAACGGGAAAATGCGAGGATGGCCGAAACGGCTCCGTTGGATAGCGCCGTAAACAGTCCGCTGGCAAAAATGTTAAACCCGATAAAAAGCAGCGCAACCGTACAAATCCGGTTCCCCGTGACCGCCAGATCATATACCGCATTGTCCGGACGCGCAAACACTGACACCAGGGGGCTGGTAAACCCAAAAGAAAGGGCCACGGTGAGGACTGAAAGAAATGCGATCACCCGCAGGCTGGTTCCCACCAGTTTTTTCAATTTTTCCCCGCTATTTTCCCCATAATAATAGCTGACCATGGGAGCCACCCCGCAGGAATACCCGGTATACAAAGAACTGGCAAACATCAGCACATACATGATAATCGTGACGGCAGCCACCCCGTCCTCCCCTACATAACGCAGCATCGTCCAATTGAACATCATGGTAATAATCCCCGTCACCAGCGCCGTCGCCATCTCGGAGCATCCGTTTGTGGCGGCATGCAGGAGCACCCCGACGCGAAATGCCGGCTTTTTGAAATGCAAAAGACTCTTTTTTTTGCCAAAAACCACCAGCCCCACAACCGCTGTCACCGAATATCCCAGCCCCGTGGCCATCGCCGCGCCGCCGATCCCCATATGCAGTCCTGCGATAAACACATAATCCAAAACCATATTGAGCACTCCGCCGGATACCGAACAGATAAAGGAAAGAACCGACTTCCCGCTGGCAATCATGTAGAGGGTAAAATTATTCATCAAAAGGATCGGTACGGTAAACAAAAGATACCGGCCCAGATATTCGACGCAATACGTCTCCACAGCGGCAGACAGATGCATTCCCACAAAAACAGGTCCCATCGCCCAATATCCCAATGCACACATGGCAATCCCCACTGCCACATTCACCAGAATCAGGAAGGTGAAATCCTCTTTCGCTTCCTCTTCCCTGCGCTCTCCCATCTTTTTCATGATCACCGCACTGCCCCCGGTGGCCAGCATGGTCGAAACGGCCGTGACCAGCTGGATGACCGGGGCCGTCAGGTTAATGGCCGACAGGGCGTCCGTACCGATCAGGTTAGACACAAACAGGCCGTCCACCATCGTATAAAAAGACATGAACACAGTCATGGCAACCGTGGGCGCCGCAAATTTTAAAATGTTTACCAACGTTACCGGTTTTTCATACACGTTTCGTTTTTCCATCCGTTTTTTCCCCTTTCACCTTGCCAAAACACTTTACTTGTAGTATCATAATCCATACAGTAACTGTACGGTCAAGGCGTAATTGGAAATTTTTGCGGAAATTTATATAACGGATGAGACAGGAGGCTGCGGCGCACAGGAAATGAAGTTGAAAAACCTGATGCGGCAGTTTTTTAAATATGTATTTTGCCCGCCCTGACGGGCAGGAAGGTTCCTATGAATGGAAAAAACGGACTGCTCACCATCGGACAGTTTGCCGCCCTGCACGGCATCAACAAGAAAACACTGATGTGGTATGACGAAATCGGGCTGTTTAAGCCTGCCGCCGTCAATCCCCAAAACGGATACCGCTGTTACAGCTACCATCAAAGCCCGATACTGGAAACCATTCTGCTTTTGCGGGAATTGGACGTATCCTT
>CARDPF010000076.1 GCA_948960675.1 uncultured Eisenbergiella sp. | reverse complement strand
CTGGTGGCCGCCGGAGCGCTGGAACCTGTGGAAAACGAATCATACATTAAAAATTCCTGTCTGGAGGAAGCCGTACAGGCTGCATCCGTTAACGATACCTTATACGCCCTGCCCCTGACGGCGGACAACGGTTATTTTCTTTACTATAATAAGAATTACTTTTCCAAAGAGGACATACAATCCCTGGACCGGATGCTGGACATTGCCGCCGACCAAGGCAAAAAAGTTTCCATGGAATGGTCCTCCGGCTGGTATGTATATGCCCTTTTCGGCAATACCGGTCTCACCGTCGGCCTCAATGACGACGGAATCACCAACTACTGCACCTGGAACAGTACCGAGGGAGACATCAAGGGAACGGACGTGGGACTTGCCATGCAGAATATCGCACAGCATCCGGGATTTATCAGCACCGACGACGCCGGATTTTTGAAAGGGGTCCAAGACGGCACAATCATTGCCGGTATTAACGGTGTTTGGAATGCCGTTGCCGTAGAGCAGGCCTGGAAAAGCGGATATGGGGCGGCAAAGCTCCCCTCCTACAGCTGCGCCGGACAAAAGGTGCAGATGTTGCGGACATGAAACTGATTAACCGCTATGTAATCCTGCCCATCCAGAGCATCCTTAAAACCATTCGGGAGAGTTCCGGACGCATCCACCAGATGACCGGGGAAGTTTTGAAAAGAACATATACCTCCAAAGGAAGCGCTTCCAGCCTCTCCACCCTTGCAGAACAGCTGTCCGCCACCATTGAGGAAGTGGCCGGCAATGTATCCGCCATACATGATAATACGGAAAACGTGAAAATTGATGTACATAACATTGCGGAAGAATCCAGCGCCATCACAGACTATACCGTTGAAATGAACACCCGCGCGCATAATATGCAGCAATCGGCCCAAAACAGTGCAAACGCTGCAAGGGCAAAAGCGGAAACGCTATTACACTCCCTCAACGATGCCATCGAAAAGAGCAGGAGCGTGGATCAAATAAAATCCCTGACCGGCGAAATTCTGGCCATTTCCCAGCAAACCCGCCTGATCGCCCTGAATGCCTCCGTGGAAGCCGCCAACGCCGGGGCCTATGGAAAAGGTTTTGGGGTCGTGGCCAGCGAAGTGCGTAATCTTGCGCATTCCAGCCAGGAGACTGCCAACCGGATTCAGGAAATCAACGATATCGTCACAGCTGCGGTATATAACCTTTCCGAAAACGCACAACACCTGATCGACTATATAAACGGTTCGGTTCTGACACAGTTTCAGGAATTTGTGCAGTCCGGCAGCCAGTATAAGCAGGATGCCTCCCACATCCGTCAGGCCATGGATGCGTTCCACGAACGCACCGAAGGCCTCAAAAGCGCCATGTCCAACATTGCCGACTCCATCGGTGCCATTACGAAAGCCATCGACGAAGGCGCTGACGGAATTTCCAATGTGGCAGGCAATACCAGGGATCTTGTCAACGATATGGAAGACATCACAAAGCGCATGGGCGTCAACCAGGAAGTCGTGGAGGGGCTGGAAAAGGAAACGGTGGCATTCGACAATCTGTAGTAACTATTTTTTTTAAAATGCCTTTTTACGCATAATATTGCGCCTGCGCATGCCACAGCTTCGCATACAGCCCTTCTTTGGCAAGAAGTGTCTCATGGCTGCCGCGTTCCGCAACCCGTCCCTTATCAAATACAAGGATATCGTCGCAAAACCGGCAGCTGCTCATACGGTGGGAAATATAAATGCTGGTCTTTCCCTCCACCATCCGGTCAAAACGTTCGTAAACCTCTGCCTCCGCCAGCGGATCCAACGCCGCCGTCGGCTCGTCTAAAATGACGATCGGCGCGTCCTTGTACAGCGCCCTGGCCAGCGCCAGCTTCTGCGCTTCACCGCCGCTGATTTCCATGCCGTCCCCCATGTCTTTATACAAAAGCGTATCGACGCCCTTTGGCATACCATCCACCAGTTCTTTGGCCCCCGCCTGCCGCAACGCCTCCCGGATTTTTGTATTGTCCCGCTCCTGCCCTGCTACGACATTTTCCCACACAGGAAAAGCAAACAGCCTAAAATCCTGAAACACTACGCTAAAAAGGCTGCGGTACTGTTCCTCGTCATACTTGCGGATGTCCACGCCGTTTAGCGTAATGCGACCCTGTGTAGGTTCGTACAGCCTGCACAAAAGCTTGATAAAGGTCGTCTTTCCCGCGCCGTTTCTGCCTACCACCGCCAGCTTACGCTTCATATCAATTTTGCAATTCACATCCCGCAGCACAGGCTCTTTACTGCCGGGATAGCTAAAACTCACATGCTCAAAGGCAATCTCATATTCCCCGTCCACCCGCTTTTCCACCGGAATGGAACCGGCCGCATGCCTGCTTTCCAAATCCAGAAATGCCAGAAATTCGGTCATATAGGTACAAATCTCCCGGATTTTTACATTCCCCAAAACCAGATCGGCACAGGCGCTTCCAAACTGCGTCAAAGCCCCCGCATATTTGGTAAACGCGCCAACCGTAACCGCGCCTGTTGCCGCTTTGACCGCAGCAAACAGATAAGAAAACAGCGTAAACAGGCCGCTTACCGACAAATTCCCCATATTTTCCCTGCAGCCTACCCAAAGCATACCATCGTAATGGGCCAGCATTTTGTCCGTCTCCTTTGCGCTGTTTTGGCGCAGCATTTCTTCCATCCCAAAAATCCGCACTACCTTTCCCGCCTTGTAATTCATAAAAACCTGTTCGACCAGATACTCCAGCCTTTGCTCCATTCCCGTGTTGCTTTCAAAATACTGCCGCCGCTCTTTGGCAAAAATGCCGGAGAGGCGAAAGGATGCCCAAAACATTCCTGCCAGGGCTGCCCCAAACAGGGGAAAGGAAACCGCAGGCAATGCCAAAACACCAAACATCCCCTTCCCCCTGACAGGAGCTTTGAGACACAGGGAACCTACAAGAACCGCCGAAGCTGCCATGCGCAACGCCGCCATCAGCATATTCCGGTACCAGTACAGCACCACGCCCAGACTCCCATACATGTCCGCCGTCTGTTCCAGGGATGCAATCCTATCAATCACTTTTTCCTGCTCCATCGTCTCATAGTCCAGGGAAAACACCTTTTTGCGCAGCCATACGTAAAATACCAGCCAAAGCCTCGTAGTGACTTTGCGGAACCAGTTTTGCATCCAAAGCCTGCCGGTACGCAGCACAAATTCCATTCCGATCAGGGCCACCGCCCAAAACAGGGCCTCCCGAAACGTCCCTAAAAGCAGGGCGTCAATAAGCCCCGCCGACAAAAACAGACTCCCGTAAATCTCTGCAAGCTGCAGTCCCACATCCAATAGGTATCCGGGAAGAATGGAGGAATCCTCCTGATGAATCATTTTTAACAGACGAAACCCTTTTTTGTGATCCGCAAGCGCCGACTTCCATTTTTTTCCTGTCTTCAATTTTTCCCTCATTTCTGCGCTGCCCTTTGCGCAATTGAAAATTTTAGTTTTCAATCTTCCCCTCCTGATAATACCGGGCCTGTGTCTCAAACAGCTTCGCATAAGCCCCCTGCTTTTCCATCAGGGCCTGATGGGAGCCCTCCTCCACAATGCGTCCGTTTTCCAAAAATAAAATCCTGTCACAAAAACGCGTGGAACTTAACCGGTGTGAAATAAAGATCCCGGTTTTGTCCTGCAAAAGTTCCTTATATTTTTCATACAATTCGTTTTCCGCCAACGGATCCAGGGCCGCCGTAGGCTCATCTAAAATCACCACCGGCGCGTCCTTGTACAACGCCCGCGCCAACATCAGCTTCTGCATTTCACCGCCGGAAAGTACAACGCCCTCCGGATCCAAATCCCGGTTCATTATAGATTTGCTTTTTTGGGGAAATCCATTGACGCGCTCCCAAAGCCCCGCCTTTTCCAGACAGTCCTTAAGCCGCTTGGGATCGGTTTCCCCAAAAGGCGCACAGGACACATTGTCCTGCAGCGGAAAGGAAAAGGCAAACACATCCTGAAAGACTACCGCAAAATGCCTAAACCGCTCTTTCGGGGACATGGTCTGCAAATCCTGTCCGTCCCAAAAAACCTTCCCTCCATCCGGGCGGTACAGACCACAGACCAGCTTGACAAACGTCGTTTTTCCCGCCCCGTTTAACCCTACCAGCGCAAGCTTTTCCCCTGCGGGTATGGTAAGGCTGAGCCCGCATATTGTATCCGCACTGTTTTGCTCATAGCAAAAGCTTACGTTTTCCAAGCGTATTTCCCCTACACCGCCGCCCTTCTTTTCCACGGGCGGCGTCCTGTTCCCCTTATGCACGCTGCCCTGCTCCACAAAATCCCGGTACCGCTTCATCACACCGTCGTTTAGCAGCACCCCCTGCAGGGCCGTAAACACACCGGTCAGCCAGCCGCCAAATCCAGCCGCAGCCCCCACATACAGTAAAAACAGGGAGAGGGAAATTGCCCCCTGCGCCATCTGCCCAATCAAATAGCCGTAAATCAGAATATCCCGCACAAGGGATAAAACCTTCTCTACAAACTCCGCCTCCAAAAATCCCCTTTTCTCTCCCACCCGCACTTTCACAAACCGTTCGATCGCCTCGCCCATCGCCCCAAGCAGCCACCGCTGCATGTTGTACATCCGAATGTCCTTCCCGCTGGCCGCCGAAACCGTCTCCCTGCGCAGATACATGAGGGCATCCCAGCCCTGCCCGTTTTCCCCAAACATCCGAAAGCTATTACCTTTCGCCCGGATATACATGGCAATTACCGGCGCAGCCTGTGCCAGTAAAAATAAAAGCAGCAGCGGATGCTGCCCGCCGATAACACAAGAATAGACCGCCAGTCCCCCAAAATTGACCAATCCCTGCAGAAAAGAATCCAAATAACATTCGATTCCCTGCTCTGTTCCCGCATAAAAGTTATTGGACGCCTCATATAAAGCTTTCTGCCCCTGTCCGCTCTCCAAAAACTGCACGTCCGCCTCCAGGCAGCTTTGCGCAAAATCCTTTCCCCCCAGCCCTATGCGCAGTAAAAACAAATGCCTGTGCTTTTGCTCAGACAAATACCCGTGGGCAAGGCGCACCGCCTGCAAAACCCCTGCATAGCAAAAGGTAACGGCCATGGCGCCCCCCACCCCCATCCGTCCCGTCAAACACGATACCACCACGCTGGGCAGCGCCATTCCCAAAAACGGCAGCAAAACCCCCAGCAGCACAAATCCTGCGCACACGGCAACACTCCCCCTTCCCCGCTCCCTGACAAGCAGGGAAAAGGCATACCTCAAATTTGAAATTGTCCTTCCCAATTTTCATCCCCCCATCTGCCTTACCGGCTGCTTTCCACATTCCTATCATAAAACAAAATCTTTCCTCTGTGGCAACTTGCGCACGAATCGTTTGTTTTTTTTCACGAAATGTTCCCATTCACGGGCAATGTCATTTCATTTAGCCATGGGTTTTGGCGGTGGGCCGGCAGGCGTGGCAGCGGCAGAATTTCCCAAGAAAGCAGGCCGGTCCTCTACGGCGGCAAAAAGCGGTTGTACTTTTTGGCAGATGTGGTATAATGCTACATTATTCTGGAAGGGACGGCTAACATCCATGCAGGGGAAAAAACTTTTGATAGTAGATGACGAGGCGGATATCCGGACTTTATTGAAAGAATATTTGGAATTGGAAGGTTACCGGGTATGGACGGCCGCAAACGTGACGGAAGCCCAAAAAGCGCTCACGGCAGGGCCGGATTTGATCATACTGGATATCGCCCTGCCGGGAATCGACGGCCTGCTCTGGTGTAGGCAAATCCGGGACACCCTGCCGGTCCCGATCCTGTTTTTGAGCGCAAGGGCCGGGGAAAAAGACCGGATCAAAGGCTTACAGGCAGGCGGGGACGATTACATTGTAAAGCCGTTTTCCCTGGAGGAACTTTCCGCAAGGATTGCGGCGCATCTTAGGAGGGAAGCGCGGAAAGAAGCGAAACCCTCCGGACAGGGAATTTATTGGGACGGCATTCTCACCGTGGATTTTGCGGGATACCGGTTTTTGATAAAAGGACAGGATATCGGCCTTACGAAAATAGAGTTTCGCATTGCGGCGTTTCTGTTTACCAACAAGGGACATGTTTTTACCAAAGACCAGATCTATGAAAAAGTCAGGGGTTGCGACGGGGAGGCGGATGTATCGGTCGTAACGGAACATATCCGCCGCATCCGCGCAAAGCTTGGGGCCGACTGGGAGCGGGAATATATCGAAACCGTATGGGGGGTGGGATACCGGTGGATTGGATAGAAACATACGCAGAAAAATGCAGACAATACCTGCAAAACGCCCCTATTGTGCAGGCGGCGGTCTTCTATTTTATCATTGCCATTCTGGGCAGTTTGGCGTGCACGAGCCTGACCGTCAATCTTGCCTCTTTGTGGATCCATGTGATGGAGGAAAGAACGCCCTCCCCAAAACAGGCCATTTTTGTTTTGCGCTTTGTGCGGCAGGGCTGCCCTTATCTCTATCTGGCCGTTTCCGTCGTCCTTGCGGGAAAACTCTACACCAAAAATAAAATTGAAGCCGCCCTTTCCGAAATCCGCCTGGCGGTTAAATCCATGGCCGCAGGAGACCTGTCCTTTGAACCGGCATGGCAGAGCCGGGATGAATTCGGGATTCTTGCAAAGGATCTGGAAACCCTCCGCAAAACACTGAAAAGGGAAAAGCAGGTACAATGGAAAATGGGCGAGATGCAAAGAACCGTCAACGCCGCGTTTGCCCATGACATCCGCACCCCCCTCACCGTCATGAACGGCTACACGGAATTTTTACAAAAATATGTCCCGCAGGGTAAAGTATCACAGCAAATGCTTCTGGAAAAACTGGAACGCATCTCCTTTCAGGGTAGCCGCCTGCTTTCCTTCTCCCAAACCATGGCGACCCTGCAGACGCTGGAACAAAGGGAGGTTTCGTGCAGGCGCCAGCATACGGCAGAAGTCTATAGCCGCATCCAAGAGACGGCGCTGGCACTCAAAAAGGAGGGACAGCACCTTCTTTTCACCTCTGCCATAGCGCCGCAGCAAACGGTTTTAGCCGATCTGAACCTGATTTTGGAGGCTTTTGAAAACGTATGCCAAAATGCGGTACGCTATGCCTCCCAAACCATCGAAATCACCGTCCGGTACGCACAAGAGGAACTGACCGTCACGGTAAAAGACGACGGAAACGGCTTTTCCCAAAAAGCGCTGCGCCAAGCGGGCAACGCTTATTTTGGCGAACAAAAAGAAGGGGAGGCGGACGGCGGCACACACTTTGGAATCGGCCTCTTTATCGCCCAAATGCTTTGCCAAAAACATGGCGGCTCCCTGACACTGCACAATAGCATCGAGGGCGGCGCCATTGTTACCCTTTCTTTTTACGCGGGCAGGCTTTTTGGCCTTTCGATGCCATAAACCCCGTAACCTTTTGGAAAACAGGGCCGAATCTTTTAAAATCTTTTAGAAATTCTTGGGTTTGCGTTGGGAATTTGTAGGGATTTTCCTTTTATACTATGGGTAACGGCAAAGAAATCCAATGGTAGAAAGGAGAATCACATTACCCATGGCCATTTCCATTGAAATACAACACCTCACAAAATATTACGGAAAAAAGCAGGCATTGTCCGATGTCAGCCTGTCGATTCCGCAGGGAATGTTCGGACTGCTCGGGCCAAACGGGGCGGGCAAAACAACGCTCATGAAAATACTGACCACCCTGTCAAAAAAGAGCGGCGGGGAAGTGGCGGTCTGCCAAATCCCCATCGAAAACAGCAGGCAGATACGCAATATCACCGGATACCTTCCGCAGGATTTTTCCATGTACGCAAACATGAGCGCCTACGAAGCGCTGGACTATCTGGCCGTGCTTTCCGGCATGGACAGGGCAGAGCGCAAAAGAAAAGTACCGCTGATGCTGGAAAAAGTCAATCTGTCCGAAAAGCAAAAGACGAAGGTACGTTCCATGTCGGGGGGCATGAAACGCCGGCTTGGCATTGCGCAGGCGATTATCCATGATCCCAGGGTGATTATTGTGGATGAACCCACGGCAGGACTGGACCCGGAAGAGCGGGTCCGTTTCCGTAACCTCTTATGCGAAATCGCCAAAGACAGAATCGTCCTGCTTTCCACCCATATCGTCGGCGATATCGAAGCCACCTGTGAAAATATCGCCGTACTCAAGCAGGGGCGGATTTGTTTTCAAGGCAAAGTGGCCGATTTGCTTTCCCTTGCCGAGGGAAAGGTATACGCTGCCCAAATTGCCGCGGCAGAACTGGAAAAAGCCAAACAAAACTATACGGTAACGGGAATTCTCACGACAGGCGGTACCGCAAACATTAAAATCATTGCGGAAAAGCAGCCTTTTCCCCAGGCAAAGCAAACCCTGCCGGACGTGGAAGACGCTTATATGTACCTGATGCACAAGGCATGAAAACGGGAGGATACCATGTTTTACGTATTATTTTGTAAGGAATGCAAACAGACTGTCAAAAGTCTGGTCTATTATATCTATGTTGTGGTTTTTGTTCTGTTCATAACCAGCCAAATGAGCAGCGAAGGCTCCCTAAAGCTGCAGGAGCCGCAGCCGGGACAGTCCTACTACGGGGAGGCCGTCACAAAGGACCAAACGCTGATCATGGAAAAAACCCTGGCAAACCTGATGCAGGATATCTCCCGCAACCTTTTTGCCACCTATCCCCTGGGATTTTACAAAGGGGTTGCGCTTACCGCCCCGGAAAAAGAACAGGCGCAGGAAATACTGGAACGCTGTACGGGAAAAAGCCTTGAAATGCTGGAGGCCGAAAGGAACCGGTACTTTGGGCAGTATGGACAACCCACGCCAAAGGATGCTGCCACCCCCCTGCCAGACTACAAAGTACCCGTAAGGGAAGGCCTTTCTTATGGGGAATTTGAGGCATCCATGAAGGAAATCTGTAGCCTTGTGGGAAAAGGCTCTTCCTATGAAAAATCCTCCTATGAGAACAAAACCTATGTCCCGATGACCTATGAACAGGCCAAAGCGGAATTCGACGCCCTGTGTCACCAGGACCGGATTACCAATGCCTTTATGCGTCTTTTCTGCGATTATGCGGGTATTATCCTCGCCGTTTTGCCGATTTTTGTCGGGGTATCCAGAATGCTGCGGGATAGGCGGGCGAAGGCACAACAGGTTCTTTTCTCCAAGCCCGCCCCTGCAGCAGCGATCATCCTAAGCCGCTATCTCGCCAACCTGGCCATGCTCTTTTTTCCGGTGATCCTCACGGCATTTTTACTCCAGCAGCCCTATCTGTATAAAGCCCAGACCCTGGGCGTCCGGGGGGATGCCCTTGCGTTTTTCAAGGTTTGCTGTCTGTGGCTTTTGCCGGAAATCATGACCGTGCTGGCCCTGTCTTTTTTGCTCACGGAACTTACGGATACCATTTTGGCCGTATTTGTGCAGGTCGCCTGGGGAATCGGAAGCCTGTTTGGCGCCGAGACGCTGGTAGGCAGCTTTGGCCTGCATCTGGTCACAAGATGGAACACACTGGGACAGAGCACGCTCTATGCAGCCCTGGAAAAAGATTTGTGGAGAAATAAAAGTTACTATGTTTTGCTGGCGGTGCTTTGTGTCGCATTGACCGTCGCCGTATATGACAAAAAACGCGGAAGGGGAGGGAGTATTTTATGGAAAAATATGCAAAACTGACCGCCGGTTTTATCAAAAGGCAATACTATCCCCATCTTTTACTGGTTTTGCTGTTTGTAACGGCTTCCGGCGGATTCGTCAGCTTTAAGGGGCTTTCGGAAACCCAGGCGTCAAAAGTAATGGAAATGTATGCTGCGTTTACGGGCATTCTCCTATTCACGCCGCTCTTCATGCCCGAACAGGATGGGCAAATCTGGGATTTGGAAAGAAGCAAGGCGACGCCCATGTGGAAACTCTATCTTCCCCGCTTTCTTTTGGCGTTTCTGGTTTTTGTCCTTGTACTGTCGGCATTTTTGGGCTTTATGGTAAAGGGCGGCGGCTCCTTTGACGCCTTTTCCCTTTTTTGGGGAGCCTGCTGTGAGATCCTCTTTTTGGGAAGCATCGGATTTTGTGCATCCGCAGTAACCAACCAGGCCGTCATCGGGTATATGCTCTCCGTCATTTATTATGCGGCAAATATCGGCGGCGGCAAATATTTCGGGAATTTCGCCCTGTTTCAAATGATGCGGGGGGAATACGGGACATGGCCGTACTGGATTCTGGGTGCTACAGCGCTGTTTACTTTGGGCGTGGCTGTCCGCGAACGGATGGCACTACGGTAGGGAATTTGTAAGGGGGAAACGGACGGTGCCGCTTTCTGGAAGCGGCATCGTCACCTCCGCCGCAAAAATTCCCGGCTCGTTTGCCAGATGCATGTAACCGTCGTATTTTTCCACCGCCGCCCGCACCCTCTTCATACCCAGTCCATGGCTGCCCCTCTTTTGGGAAATATAGTTTCTCTCATTAAAATCCAGTTCCTCCTTCGCCGCATTCTGTACGGAAAGGTAAAACTGGCTTTTGTTGACATGCATGTAAATGCGTAAAAAACGCCGTTCTTCCCCAATCTGTTCACAGGCCTCCAGCGCATTATCCAAAAGGTTTCCCAAAATCACACACAAGTCCACGTCTTCCACCGGAATTTTCTCCGGCATCTGCGCCTTGCAGTTCACCAAAATCCGCTTTTTCTGCGCCAGGGACAGCTTGCTGTTTAAAATCGCATCCACCATCAGATTCCCCGATTTTACATACGTGTCCACCCGGTCCAAATCGCGTTCCAAAGCATCCAGATACCGCTTCGTTTCCCCAAGCTTTCCCAGGGCCAGCTGCGCCTTGATCACCTGCAGGTGGTTGTGGTAATCGTGCCGCCAGCCCCGCATATTCATATAAATGCCCCGGATTTCTTCATACTGGCATCCCATTACTTCCCGTTGGAACTGCTCCGTCTGCACCTCAAAGCTTTTTTTATAAGAAAAGAGGGTGCTCTCTACCACCCAGAACAGACAGCATTCCACCGCAATGCTCCCCCACTCCAATACCGCCCGCTGCATCTTTGCAAGCCCGTTTGTCCTGCCGCCCAGCCACCACAGAAAAACCGACACAAGTACATAGGGCGCCGCCGTCAAAACCGCATTCTCCGTTTTTAGATACGAGCGTTTTGCCGCCAGCATCAGAAACAGAACCCACAAGAGGCCCCCGTTTACGGCAAACAAAAGCCGCACAGGACATAGCGAGGCTGCGCTAAAAAGGCCTCCCGCAAGCAAAACATGCCTCCACTGCCCGCGAAACCCTTCCTCGTCGTAAAACAGGTCATACAGCAGAAACAGCAGGGTGAGCAGTCCCCAGGACAGGGCCGGCAAAACCCAGAAAAAAGCCAGCAAAAAACCACATCCCAGACACCCAAGCACCAGACGCTTTCCCCTGCCCTTTTGTATGGTTCCCATCCGTTCCACAAAATAGCCGTACAAAAACAGCCACAGCAAAGAAAAGACAAGTTTTTGCACCATTTCTGTCATTCCCCTGTAATCCTCCCCCTGTAATAGCGCAAATATGCCTCATTGACCGCCTCCCATCTTCCCCGGGCAATCGGAAGGCGCTGCCCGTCCTCCATCACCACTTCCTTTTTTGCAATCCGCTCCACGTAGGCCAGATTGATCAGATAGGAACGGTGGATTTTGAAAAAAACGCAGCTTTTCTCCGCCAGCTGCCTCTCCATCTGCAAAATCCCCGTTTTGCTTAGGACCGCCTGTCCCCGGTTTCTGCAATACAGCATCGTATTATGCGCTGCGCTTTCCAGATAACAGATATCCGAAAGCCTTACTTTGACCACTTCCCCGGCTCCTTCCACCACAAGTTCCGGTTCCCTTTTCCGCCGCCTCTCCCAGGCTTTTTCCAGACAGGCCGAAAAACGCTGCATTTCAACCGGCTTTAGCAGATAGGATATTGCATCCACCTCATATCCTTCCAGCGCGTAATCCAGATCGGAAGAGCGTCGTGTAGGGAAAGAG
>CARDPF010000075.1 GCA_948960675.1 uncultured Eisenbergiella sp. | reverse complement strand
CCGGACACCCCTGCCGGGTGGACGGTTCCTTACGCATGCATACATGCAAAACGGGGAATTTCACCAAAACGCGGTCTTATCGCGTTTTGTGCGCATCTGCGTTACAGTTTGGCTAAAGGCCAAGCAATAACGGAATGTTGAGTTCCTCCGTGCCCTCCAGCACAAACTGCCCGTTTTGGATGATGGGAACCCTGGTACCGTCCGGCGCCACTGCGGTCAGTTCTCCCAATTCGTCGTAGGGAACGGTGATGTCCGTGTGGCAGTTTAAGTAGGCTTTATCCGGATCCGTATGCCTAAGCAGGGAAACCTCATTGTCCCTTGCGACGATGGCCTTGCCGTCGGGATTATAGGTCATGCAGTCTTCCTCATAGCTGTAGCAGGTGTCCCCCACCGCAAAATGGGGACCCATTTTTTCCGCTATCAAAATGGGCATTTTGTCGTTTATGCCATACCGGCGCGCCGCCACATAAGCGGTGGTGTTGGTGCCGATGGCAAATTCCCCCATGGGAAGCGTTTCGTGATGGAACAATACGTTATCCTGCAAAAACTTCCGGTTTTCTACCTCGCTGTCAAAATTTTTACAGGAATATTTTGTAATTTGTCCGTCTTTAAAAACCAGTTCCAAATCCCTGTAAAGCAAACCGTTTAAATAGACCTCCGTCACATGCAGCACCCCGTCTGTGCCCGCAAGCTTCGGCGTGGTAAATACTTCCCCCACCGGAATGTTCACATCCGCCACACAGTTTTCAAAATTGGTTTCCCTTTCCGGGTCGGCCAGGGGATGCAGCATCACTTTTATATCCGTCCGGTTCTCCCCGCTGCCCCTGACAGATACATAGGAAGCCTTATCCAGCGTATCGATGAGCCGCTGCTGGATATCCTGATACTTTTTGTAGTCCAGCGTGTTGATCCGCAAAATCTCATCAAAAATGGCGGGAAAATCCTCCCCGATCTGGGGAAGCGGAAAGGCGATAATGGTAAAGCTCCTCTCCTCCGGTTTTATATAAGCATTGGAAAGTATTTCGGACTGGTTGGCGCATTCCACCAAAAGCCTGCGCTGCTCCTTGGTGTACTGTAGCTTTTCCGCCTTGTTTGCCGGTGCAAAAGGCGGTTCCCCAAAACATTCGATCACCGCAGGGCCGGCATGGAGGGCGGCCATTTCCCGCTTTTGCTCCCAGGCATTTCTCAGACATTCGAGCTTGCGGCCCATGAATTTTTTGTCCAGATACAGCGCCTGATCATTCTCATGGTCATAGTCGAATTGTTTGTTGACGAACGCACCAAAATACCCGTCCTTGTAAATCCTGCGTCCCTCCAGAAAGCTTGCCGGGGCACGGGAAAGGACGGGGACGAGCCCCATTTTTTCAAAATTGGCGATAGCGGCTTTTACCACCCGCTCAAATCCCAGCGGGTATATGATTTGGACGGACTTCTTCTTTTCCAGAGGCTTACCCGCCACTTCAAATCCCCTTCGGTACCCTTCCGTATACGTATCCGCAATCTTTTGTACCGTCTCCTGCGAAAGGCCATTTATGTGTTCTGCCAGCTTCCACTGGTTATCGGCAATATATTCCCCATACGCAAACAGATAACGGATATCCGAAAGGTCGCTTTCCGTGATAATCCGCAAAGCAAAGTCCTTTTCCCAGTCCACCGTGCCATCCACGGCTCTTTGTGCAAAAAGTTCGGCGTAGTCACTGGCAAACCAGTAGAGAATCTCCCTGATGTCCGAAAGGGCAGGCAGTCCTTTTTCCTCCTGCGCCGCATAGACAAACGCGTGGTAAATCTCCAAAAACAACTCCAGCCGGATCGTCATGGCTTCCAGGTCCTGCTCGTAGACAAAGGCTGGCAGGCTGTGGAGTTCCGCGTCCAACGCACACAAAACCGGCCCGTACTGGGGCCCCAGCTTTTTGAGGGCCCACGCAGGGTTTGCATAGCTGGTCTCATAATTTTGACCCAGCAGATCAATGAAACAGATTTCGTTATGCCTCCTGCATTCCTCCAGTTCCGCCTTTTTTGGCCCCTTGGCCCTCACCCACTCGTATTCCTCTATCATCACCGCGAGAAAATCCGCGTTTTCCACAAAAAAGGGATGAAACGTCTCATCCAGCGCCCTCTCTACGGCAATGCTTTCAATTCGCCCTGCCGCCAGCGCATACCTCTCTTCCAATACCGTCATAGTCCATACGCTCCTGCATATAATATGAAACTGATTCCGGACAGGACCAGCACATTCAACACGATTCCCGTCCATGCAAACAAGTAAAATTTGTCCTCCTCCATTTTGGCCATGATTCCCAAAACCAGGCCCACGGCGGCAAAAATAAGACACAGGATGCCCACCACCCCATACCTAACATATTCTTCGCCGCCTGCCAGATAGCTTTCCCGCACCGCCATAAGCAGGGAAACCAGGGACAAAACCCCGAAAAAGGTGGACAAAATCCCCTTTCTCGATTCCGCTTTGTTCGTAAAAATATATCCCTTACGCGCCATTTTTCTCCTTTCAACGGGAAAAGGCATCTGCCGCCAGATGCCCCGTGTGTCAAAACATAATCTTGTTTCTGCGCGCCAGCAGCTTTGCGCCGCTGATCAAAAGCAGGGTACCGCTCACGATCCCCGTCACCAGCATCACCACTCCCAGTGCAATATTGAGCGCACCGCTTCCGCCCATCAGCTTATAAGTCTTTTCTTCCATCAAACCGCCTCCTTTGCCCCATATTGCCCATAATATGCGTCCAACGCCGCCTTTATCGTATCGTCAATATAAACCTTTCCCTTATACGGACGATTATACAAATACTGCGTCACTTCTTTCATATTCACAATGGCCCCGGTCTTAAATCCGTATTGCGCTTCAATCTCCTCCAGCGCCCCCTTTTGGGTCGTCAAACCGCGCTCCATACGGTTTAGGGAAACCATCAGTCCCACAATCTCAACATCTGCCTGCGCTTTTAAAATCGGGAAAGTCTCTTCAATGGACTTGCCGGAAGTGGTCACATCCTCTATGATCACCACCCTGTCCCCGTCCTTTAATTTGCTGCCCAGCAAAATTCCCGTATCCCCGTGATCCTTTACCTCCTTGCGGTTGGAACAGTAACGGATATCCTTCCCATACAGTTCGCCAATCGCCATGGTAGCAGCCACTGCCAGCGGAATTCCCTTGTAGGCAGGCCCGAAAAGGACATCAAACTCCAGTCCGTAGCTGTCATGGATGGCCCTGGCATAATATTCCCCCAGCCTGCGCAGCTGCGTGCCTGTCACATAACCGCCCGCATTCATAAAAAACGGGGATTTCCTGCCGCTTTTCAAGGTAAAATCCCCAAACTTTAACACGTCGCTGTCCACCATGAATTCGATAAACTCTCTCTTATAGCTTTCCATACGCCGCAAATCCTCCGTATTCCATTCACACTCCAAAAACCGCCCTTCCCAACGATTCTACCACATCTTTCCTCCCTGTTCAACTATTGTTTCCGCGTTTTCGCAGAAATGAAGCTACAGTTCGTAACCAATGTCATGATACCAGGGGCTTAGGCAGTGCGTCGGCAAGCGTGGCAGCATCAGGACAGCCCCCTTACAGTGCGGGCAGTTTCTTACGCATGTATACATGCAAAACGGGGAATTTTCCCAAAATGCCGTTCCAGTCCAAACAGCCGGAAAACGCGTAAAACTCGCTGCGCTCAAACAGTCCGCGTTTTCCGGCCAGACCGGAACGGCATTTTGGGAAATTCCACCGTTTGCATGCCACCATGCGTAAGAAACTGCCCGCACTGTAAGGGGGCTGTCCTGCCGCTGCCACGCCTGCCGACGTACCGTCTGGGCCCATGGCTAAACGAAAGACATGACTTTGTATGTTTTTACAACTGCATCCATACGTATAATTTGCTTTTGGGCAGGGAATTCTTAGAGCGTGCACCGTTTTGGGTGCGACACTATGAAAAAAACTGCTTGGACGCGCCGCAAAGCAGCGCAGAAACGGAGTAAAAAATGAAAGAAGAAAAAGCGTTAGACAGTTCCCTTGCCAAAAATACGCTGGATGAAATTCCCGAACCTAAAAGCGATGCCAAAGACATCGTGGGTCTGGTAAAGAGCAGCGGGCGTATTACCGGTTACCAGCTCTCGGACGGCGCTACCGTTTCCAAGGAGGACGGCGTAGCCATGGCCAAAAACGGCGAGATCAACGGCGTCGGCATCGCCCACCGCAAGGACAGTGAATACCTCAAATCCCTGCCGGACAGCGAGGAGGGAAATAACCTGGGCAATCTGCCCTCCGTCAGCCAAGGATACAACGAGTCTAATTCCTGACCACAGCCCTGCAAAAAAAAGCAGCGCGGGACGGACGTCCCTCCGTCAGCCAAGGCAGCCCGGGCCCGTTACAGGACGCTTGATTACGGACGGAGAAATTCCCAAAAATAAATCCTGTTCCTGCGACAGGGCGCAAATCCTTTTAAACGCAGTGCGTTATTTTGCGCCCTGTTGCGTTCAGGAACAGGATTTGTTTTGGTGGAATTTCCCGTGCGGAATCTCGCGATCCTGTAACGGGCCCGGGCTGCCTTGGCTGACGGAAGGACGGCTGCTCATTCCAGCACCGTCAGGTAATTGGTCACGGCGTAGACGGTCTGTCCGTTATAGGTCAGTTTTGTCCAGCCCTTGTCCTTGTCAATTCCGATCCGCTGGGCCGTCATGTCTGCCGTCAACGTAGCCACCACCACGGACGGTTCGTTGGTGGTAGGCAGGGTGCGCAGATTCGTCTGCCCGTCCTTTGCCATCACCGTCCCGGCTGCCGCCACAAAATGCATGCCCGCCTCCGGGTTCTCATCGGTGATTTTCTCCTGTTCCTTATAATCCATACTGGTAGCCAGTAGTCTGGAGGAAGCATAGACGGTTTGACCGTTAACCGAAAGCCGCGACCAGCCGGTATCCATACTGCCGGATATGCCGGTGCGCACCACGGCTTCCCCGTACCGCAGCGTTCCCACCACATTTCCCGTTTCCGTGCTGGGAAAGTCACGCAGATTCACCGTATCCCGCGCCGTTACCGCCTCACTCACGGCCTGAAACGTCATGCCACCCACCTTATCCATACCCTGCGAACTGTTTTGGGCTACATTCCCCTCTCCTTCGCTGTCTGGTGTTTCCTGCCCGTTTTGTCCGGACGCATCTGCGCCCCCCACCAAAGATGCCGTCAAATCCGTCGTCAGAAAGCTGTGCACCGCATACACTTTCTGCCCGTTATATACCAGACGGTCCCAACCGTTTGACCCGATTCCGGTGCGCTGTACGTTTTCCCCGTTTTTTAATAAAACCACAACGCTGCTGCCCTCCGTCGTGGGAAGATTGCGCAAATTTGTCTCCTGCTTTGCCGTAACCGTCTCATCTACCTCGGTGAACCGAATGCCAATTTCTGGGTTGGCCTCCACCACCTCTGCCGGGGCGGCATCCTTTGCCGCTGCCTCCTGGTCATAGCCAAAGTAGGCCACGTTTACATCCACCTGTCCTTTTACACCGGCAACCTGTCCCTGGCTCGTATACTGCCACATGGCATGGACGCCGCTGTACGTGGAAGAGGGCGTATCGGGAAAAGGATTTTCCGGATATTGGGAAACCCAAACCTTATACTTGCCAGACACCTTCGCCATATCCCACTGGGCCGACCCCTCCATCTCGTTTCTGGAGGCGTAAAACATCGGCGTATATCCATAGGACGCAATCTGATCCAAAAACACACAGGCAACCTGCGTCCTCTCCTCCCGGGTAAGATGGTGCTGTCTGCTGTCCGGAGACTGAAAATCTTCACAGTTATAGGCAACCGGATAGGTAATTTTATACTTGGCGACAAAGCTGGCCACCCAGTCCGCCTCCTCCCTTGCCTCCTGTGCATCCACCGCCGAAGAGAAAAAATAAGCCCCGGCCTTGATGCCGTTTTTGGTGGCCTCCTGCAGATTATAGCGCGCTGCAGGATCCTCATACAGCATTCCGCCCACCTTTGTCCGGTAACCCACGCGGATCATGGCAAACTCCACCCCCGCATTTTTCACAGCCGCCCAATCAATGGTTCCCTGATACTTTGACACATCAATTCCCAGGGTCGCCTGGGCGTTTTCCCCTTCCGCAAGCGCTACGCTGCCCACATCGACAACGGCACCACCCGCCGCCTCTCCGCCCGCATTGGTGGAAGCCTGCGGGTCCTCAAGATCCTCCATGCTGCCCACTTCCGCTGCCATATTGGCAGCCGCTTCCCGTTTAGGGGTTCCTTCTTCCCCACCTTCGGCCGCTTCCGAAGATTCCACTGCCTCCTTGCTCCCAAAAATATCTGCATCCCCCGCCTCCGAAGATACGGTGCTTTCCTGCATGCTTTCCCCTGTCTGCCCTAAGCCCTCCTGGCTGTTTTCATTTCCCGCCGGTTCGGCCTTTGGTTCCCTTTTCCAAAGAAAGGCAGCCAGTATGGCAATCGCCACAACTGCTGCCGCCGTCATACCGATAAGCATTCCCTGCCCTAAAACTGCTTTTCTGCGCCTCTTGTGTCTTTTCCTTCCCATACTCCTGCCTTTCCTAAACCGTTTTGCAAAGTCAAACCTTTATTGCCTGCAAGAATCACACCTCTTCCCCAAAAATCCGCTTTTCCCATGCTTCCAAATCCGCCTCATCTGTCTGCAGGCCATATTGATTCCGGATTCTTTCAAATGCCTCCCCGTCCGTTCTGCTGGTAAGCCCCTTCCATGCCCGATAATAAAAATAAGCGGCCTTTTCGGCAAACGCCTTTCCCGGCAAGGCAAACTCGTACAAAACTCCCAGTTCATGACAGGCCTGCGCAAACTCCCTGCCTTTTTGCGCTGTGTCAAGGGCACGTAAAAAGCAGACTTCTGCCCTGCGCTGCAGTTTTTCCTTCCGCTTGGTCTCTTCCCCCGCCGTAATAACGGACATCGCTTCGTTGTAAAAGCTTTTCCCCAGACCGATTAGCCCCGCCGCGCAATCCTGCTTTGCGGATTGGGTAAACCAATAACGCGCCTTTTCGCCGTCTTTGCCCTCATAAATTTGCCCCAGCTTCGCCTGCGCCCATGCGTCCTTTTCCTGTGCGGCCTTTTGTATCCAGTAGCGGTATTCTTCCTTACGGTATCCGTAACATCCGCCCTTGGCATAGCCTTTGGCAAGTTCCCGCATCGCCCCTACCTCGCCGTCCCTTGCCAGATTTGTCAGCCATTCCAATGAAGCCTCCCGGTTCCCAAGTCTGGCCTGGGACACCCCCAGCCAGTACCGCGCCTGCCTGTCCCCTTTATAAGCCGCCTGCGTATAAAGGGCGATTCTGATTTTGGCGACCTGCTTTTCCCCCGTCCCGAAGGACTTCTCAAAGCTTTTTACCTGTTCCCCAGCCTCTTTATCTCCCTGATCCCACTTTTTAACCAATTCAGTCAATTCCTTCGCGGTGGGTTTCGGTGGTTTATTCCCGAATCTACGCAATCTCTCCCCTCTATCCTTCACACAATGCATCCGCAATCGTAAAACAATCAAAAGTTGCAAAATAGTCTTTGGGCTCCTCCGCCCTTCTGATCAGTTCCACCTTTCCGTCTTCCTGCAGCAAAAGTTCCGCGCTGCGCAATTTTCCGTTATAATTATACCCCATGGAAAACCCGTGTGCCCCCGTGTCATGGATAAAGAGATAATCCCCCATGTCAATTTGTGGCAATGCCCGGTCAATGGCAAATTTATCGTTGTTTTCGCACAGGGAACCGGCCACATCATAAACATGGTCACAGGCTTCCTTTTCTTTGCCCAGTACCGTGATATGGTGGTAAGCGCCGTACATAGCCGGACGCATCAGGTTGACCGCACAGGCATCCACACCGATATATTCCTTATAAATGTGTTTTTCATGTATCGCCTTGGTCACAAGGGCGCCATAAGGCCCGGTCATAAAACGACCCATTTCCGTAAAGATGGCCACATCCCCCATACCGGCAGGCACAAGCACCTGTTCAAACACGCGCCGTACCCCTTCGCCGATGGCAAAAATATCATTGGCCTCCTGCTCCGGCCGGTAAGGAATTCCCACCCCGCCGGACAAATTGATAAAGGCAATATCTGCCCCGGTCTCCTGCTCCAGCCTTACCGCCAGATCAAAAAGCTGCTTTGCCAGCTGCGGATAGTAATCATTGGACACCGTATTGCTGGCCAAAAACGCGTGAATGCCGAACCGTTCCACGCCCTTGCCTTTCAAGATACGGAACGCTTCAAACATCTGCTTTGTCGTCATACCGTACTTGGAATCACCGGGATTGTCCATAATCCCGTTACTCAACTGAAAAAGCCCCCCCGGATTGAAGCGGCAGCTCATAGTCTTTGGAAGCCTGCCCAAAATGTGTTCCAACTCTTCAATATGGGTGATATCGTCCAGATTGATAATAGCCCCAAGCCCGCCCGCCATCGCGTACTCGTCTGCAGGCGTGTCATTGGAGGAAAACATAATCGCTTCCCCTGTAGCCCCCACAGCCCTTGCCAGCATCAGTTCCGTCCGTGAAGAACAATCAAAACCACAGCCATATTCCTGCAGGATACGCATCAAAAACGGATTTGGGGTTGCTTTCACTGCAAAATACTCCCGAAAACCGGCGTTCCAGGAAAATGCCTGCTTTACCCGCATTGCATTTTCCCGGATTCCTTTTTCATCATAAATATGGAACGGAGTCGGATATTTTTTTACAATTTCCTCAATTTGTTCCTTTGTCACAAACGCCTCTTTTTCCATAATTTTCCTCATTTCTTCGCTGCCCTGTTGCGCAGACGCAAATCTCGTTTCTCCCCAAAAATATACTCATGCCCTGTTTTCTATCTGCCAGTCAATCGGAGCTTCTCCATGGGCCTCCAAAAAGGCGTTCGCCTGACTAAAATGCCTGCACCCGAAAAATCCCCGGTAAGCGGACAAGGGGCTCGGATGGGGGGCCTTTAAAATCAGGTGATGGGGATTGTCCAGCATTCCCGCCTTCAGCTGCGCCGGTCTTCCCCAAAGCAAAAATACAATCGGCCGGTTCTGCGCGTTCACCGCCGCAATCACCGCATCCGTAAACTGCTCCCAGCCCTTTGCCTGATGGGAATTCGCCTGATGGGCACGCACAGTAAGCACGGTATTGAGTAACAGCACCCCCTGATCCGCCCATTTTTTAAGATAGCCGTTGTCCGGAATATAGCAGCCCAGATCATCGTGCAATTCCTGATAGATATTCACCAGGGACGGCGGTATTTCCTGTCCCGGCTGCACGGAAAAACACAGGCCATGGGCCTGCTTTTCATTATGATACGGATCCTGTCCCAAAATAACCGCTTTCACCTTGTTAAGCGGCGTAAAATGAAAAGCGTTAAAAATGTCGTCCGCAGGCGGATAAACCACCCTGGTCGCATATTCCTCCTTCACAAACCGGAACAATTGTGCATAATAAGGCTTCCGGAATTCATCCTTCAAAGCGGGAAGCCAGTCATTGTCTATCATCGCCATCTTCTTTTCTCCTTTACAGACGATACATTCCCAAACAGACCGTGGGACAGGTGCACAATCGCCGGTCAACCTGCCCTGTTTGGAAAACCGCCCCTATATCCGTACCGACATTCCCCGTTCCTTTAAGTACCGCTTCACCTCACCGATTTCCAATTCCTTAAAATGAAAAAGCGAAGCCGCCAGCGCCGCGTCCGCACGGCCTTTTGTCAATGCCTCATAAAAATGCTCTTTTGCCCCCGCGCCTCCGGAAGCGATAACGGGGATGCAAACGCTGGACGCAATGGCCTGTGTCAGGGGAATATCATATCCCTCCTTCGTACCGTCACAATCCATGCTGGTCAGCAAAATTTCACCGGCCCCCAGCTTTTCCACCCGCTGTGCCCATTCTACCGCATCAATTCCGGCATCAATCCTGCCGCCGTTTTGGTAAATATTCCAACCGCTCCCATCCTTCCGCCTTTTGGCATCAATGGCCACCACCACACACTGGCTGCCAAACTTTTCCGCAGCGTCCGAAATCAGCCCCGGTGTACAAATGGCGGCGGAATTGACCGAAATCTTGTCCGCACCTTCCCGCAGCAGCATCCTGAAATCTTCCACGGTGCGAATACCACCCCCCACCGTAAAAGGAATGAACACTTCCTCTGCCACCCGCCGCACCCACTCCACAGCCGTTTTTCTGGCATCACTGGAAGCCGTAATGTCCAGAAAAACCAATTCGTCCGCCCCCGCCCTGTCGTAGGCCTTGGCAGCCTCCACCGGATCCCCGGCATCCGTTAAATTCTCGAACCGAATTCCTTTTACCACCCTGCCCGCTTGTACGTCCAGACAGGGGATAATCCTCTTTGTATGCATCCTGACCTCCTTTAGAGTTCTACAAAATGTTTCAATATCTTAAGGCCGGTACCCGAACTCTTCTCCGGATGAAACTGACAGGCAAACACATTCTCCTTTTCCACAGAAACATCCATGGAAACACCGTACTGCGTGCGGGCCGTCACAATATCCTCCTCTGCCTGCAAATAGTAAGAATGCACAAAGTATACATAAGGTTGGTCCCCAATATCCCCAAACAACCTCCCCTTTTTGGGAAATTCCAGGGAATTCCAGCCGATATGGGGAATTTTCAAGGGCTCTGCGTCTTCCCCCCTTCCCTCCGGAATCCGCACAATCTTCCCTTTCAGGATCCCAAGCCCCTCCACACCCGGACTTTCCTCACTGGAGGCAAACAAAAGCTGTAGTCCCAGACAAATTCCCAAAAACGGCGTCTTGTTTTCCACCGTCTCATAAATTACCTTGGTAAGTCCATATTGCCGCAGCTTATGCATCGCGTCCCCAAATGCACCGACGCCTGGCAGGACAACCTTGTCCGCCTGCAAAATCTGTTCCCGCCTGCGTGTCACAACCACCCTTTCCCCTAACGAAAGAAGCGCTTTCTCCACACTTTTTATATTACCCGCATCATAATCAATGATCGCTATCATCCCGTCCCCCCGCACAGCCCTTTTCCCCAAAAAAATCCACCGGGCTTTGTGCAATCGAAATTCCTCTTCCATTCAGTTCCTGCGCAAGCTGGTACAATTTGGAATGAATCCTGTAAAAATATGCCTTTTGATTAAAAAAGGCAATCTTTTCAAACGGAAACCGGACTATCTGTGGAAACGTAAGCCCCACCCCCAATTCCAAAATGCATAGCCTCCTGTGCAGCGTCCCCTGCAGCCACTTGGTATAGGCCGCCCACTGCCCTAAATATCCTTCCTCCCGGTAACCGGGTGTGGAAATCTGATTAAACCACAACGGCTTTTTACAAACCGGACAAACCGGAGGCTGTATCTCATGAATATCCCCCCCGCAGCCATCCATGCTTTCCAGCAGCGCGCAGATCCTGTCAGTCTCCTTCATAAGCGGCTGCCGTGCCGCACACTCCCCCACGCACTGCATCGCGTCAAAATTTCCGCAGGGCGTCACCATTCTCTCCCGCTTCAGGCCCGTTTCCTCCCAAAGCCCGTCCGTACACAGGGAAACCGCAAAATAATTCTTTCCTTCCAAAAGTTCACCAAGATTTTGGTATGCCTTTACTTTTCTCCCGTCCGGATGTCTGCTTCTGTGGTGAAACTGCAGATACTGCAGATACCGGCCGCCCTCTTCCTCCCCCGCTGCCTGTGAAAGCAGGGGCCCATAAAATGGATCCGACTCCATATCACTATAATCCTGCGCAAATTCCGTTCCGATTCCCACCAGTACCATCTCCGCTTCCGAAACGGATTGCTTTACCTTATCCCACATCTTTTCCCCATACTCCTTTTCCTATTTTGCTATTATAACAGACTTTACCCCTCTAAACAACAAAAATATGCCGTCTGGCGGCAACACTTCACATCCGCCATGATTACGGCAATTTCCTATAACGCAAAAAAGTGTACGCTTCGCGCACACTCTCACCCTACAAATTCTTTCCTATTCACCCTTGACTGCCTGTGCCTTCAAAACTGAACACCGGATTTCCTCCCACCCCATACTCCACACCCGC
>CARDPF010000074.1 GCA_948960675.1 uncultured Eisenbergiella sp. | reverse complement strand
GTTTCCAAGGATACGCGGTCCGATCACATTCCCGTCCAGTGGTGTACATGGCGATTTTGGTGAGGGAGGCCTGACGGAACACGTGCCTGTCCGTGAGGGGAATGCCCGCCTCCCGGTCTGCGTGCCCGAAATAGTTTTCATACAGGATTTCCCCCTTGCGGGCGATGACACAGCTGCAGTTGGGAAGTCCGTCATCCACGAATTTTTGCAGCAAAGCATCTAAATTTCTGAAATCTGACATAGCATGTTCCTTTCTTTATAAAAGCCCGTAGGCCGCCGTGCGGACCCGGGGATGGTAATATTGCTCGTCGTTGGGAATCAGGTTGTGCATGTATACGATGGAAAGGCCTTCCTGCGGATCGGCTTCGCAGAAGGTACCAAAGCCGCCGGTCCAGCCGAATGCCCCGAGGGAGGCGTTGAGGTTGCCTTTTTCGCGGTCGATGACGGTCCTAAAGCCGCAGCCGTACCCATATCCGGCTTCCGGGAAGTCCGCCAGCTGCCCTGCGGAAAGGCCATTGGTGCGCATCAGGTCGATGGTGGTTTTGCCCATGATGCGTTTTCCCTTGTGCTCGCCGCCGCAGGCCAGCATTTGCATGAGGGCGCAATAGTCGTCCACGGAGGCATACAGGCGGGCCCAGCCCGCTTCGTTCTCCGGACCGGGAAGGTGCTTTTTATCAAAAAAAGCGGGGCCGGGAACCAGCCTGCCTTCCCCGTTTTTCTGGTAGAGGGTAACAAGGCGTTCCTGCGCGTTCCCATGAAAAATGGCAGCGGTGTCATGCATGCCAAGGGGCTCAAATAGCATTTCCCGAAAAACTTCGTTTACAGGCTTTTGGCAGACGGCTTCTATGACGCCGGCTGCCAGTTCGCTGGAAAAGCCGTAGAGCCAGTGGGAACCCGGTTCAAAGGCCAGGGGGGCTTTTGATACGGCGTCCAGCTGTTCCTGCAAAGTATAATGCCCTTTTTCCCACAAAGGACGCATGCATTCCTGCATGCCCTGCAGTGCCAGGTCGTCGGTGGGCGCGTCAGAATTGCAGTAGGGCAGTCCGCATTTCATGGAGAGGATGTCCCGGATCAGGATGGGTCTTTGGGTAGGGACGACATCCACGTATCCGTTTGGATGGCGCACATATTTGCGGCTCTGCTTCCAATTGGGCAGATAGTTGCCTACCGGGTCGGTTAGCAAAAAAAGGCCCCGCTCATATAGCATCATCATGACGGTGTAGAGCGGAATTTTGGACATGGAAGCCTGCCGGAAGAGGGAATCCTTGGTCAGGGGTTTTTGGGTATCCAGGTCGGCGACGCCGAAGCAGCCTTCATAGAGTACGCTGCCGCGCTGTATGACTTTTAAGCTGCAGCCGGGCAGCCCTCTTTCGACAAAGCTTTGCAGAAGCCTGTCGAGATCTTTGGTTGTGGACATGAAAGTACCTCCTTGCTGATGAAAAAGAGTGTTTTGATTCCTGCGGGCAGCGGGCCAGACAGCCGCGCCTGTGCGGATATTTGGCGGCTGCCATTTACCCGCAAATTAATACAACGATGTATTTAGCTTAGCATGTCAAAATGCCGGTGTCAATAGAGAACTAAAACGAATTAGCAGTATAAAAGACAACATTATTGGAATGGAAAATGAAATATTTAAGGAAAATGTATCACATATTGCAGGGAAAAGACGGGAAAGACAGGAATGTTGTGTACAGGATAGGGGGACACGAATCTTGACAAATCCGGATAAGCGGGGTAATATATAGCTAAATCGTTTTAACAATTGGATGGAGGAGGGAAATTATGGCGCTCATATATAAGGAACTTTCGGACATTGGCAGGAGTATGTATCTGTATTTCCCCAATCAGGAGCGGCGTACGGCTTTTAAGCGGTGTTGTGTCACGGTTTTGCGGGACGGGGTAGATGAGGCTTCCGTGCATGCCGTTATGGAGGCGGGCAATCTTGCCAGAATGGCGGAGGAATATGGGATTATTTTTTCCTTCCCGAACCCTAAGGGACAGGGATGGAATTATGATTTTTCCGGGGAAACGGATGACATAGGGGCGTTTTCGGCATTTCAGGATGCCTGCAACAAGGAGGATGACCGGCCTATGGCGTGCAATGCCATGGGGATTCCCACCTACGAGGCGATGATGAGTGTCTGGCATCCCATGTATGATTCAAGGTATGTGATCGGTTTGGGGAACGGGGCGCATATGGCATGTACCCTTGCCGCCTGTCGGCCGGAGAATATTGCGGCAGTCGTCGCCCTGGGCGGAAGGTTATGCGAAGCGGCCAGACAGAGGGCAGTGGGGGCGCCCATGCCGGTTTGCCTAACGGACAGTGACCGTGCGACCTCCAATTATTTCCGGGTGGCCAATGAAACGGGAAGCGTTAAGCGGCAGGGGGCGTGGCTTGTTTCCCGGAACCGTGCAAACCAAGGGCAGTGCGTTATGACACGGGAGGATAAGACGGATTTTACCGGGGAATTGTTTTTGGATGTGTGGGACAGGGTGATGCGCCGTACCCGCCGGACCAATACTTCGGTGTACGGGGACATAGAGCCCAGGCTGGATCTTGGGCAGGCCGGTTTTGAATATTATCTGGACGATACGCGCCTTGCGGAGGATAAGAAAAAGCCCCATACCTGGTTTACCCATGTTCCGGCGTCGGTAAAGCAAAATCCGGACAAAAAGGTTCCCCTTATGGTATTTTTCCACGGCGGTTCGGATAATCCGGAGGAAGCGGCGCAGATGAGCCGGTTTCACGAACTGGGGGAACGGGACGGCTTTATTACCGTGTATCCCTGGGGAACGGATAGGACACAGTGGAACAGTGCCCTGCGTGCGGACGGGGCGGATGACCTGGGATTTTGCGTGGCCCTGATCCGGTATATGACCCAACACTATCCGGTAGATAAGGAGAGGGTCTATTTGTCGGGCTTTAGCAATGGGGCGGCCCAGGCGATGACGGTGGCCATGTTATATCCGCAGCTGATTGCGGCGATTTGTCCCATCGACTCCAACTGGCCCGGCGAGAGAATCGGGCCGGGAGAATTAAAGCCGCTGGATATCGCGCTGTTTGAACGGGCGATGCAAAAGAAGGAGGAGTTTGACTACCGCATGCCGGTTTGGTATACCTATGGTTCCCGGGAGCCTTCCTATCCCGTGTTTTGCAGGTCTTCCCAACAATACCAGTATGATTTTTGGAAAAAGTATAACCATATCCGGGTGGAAAACACACCCGGGATTGACAGTCCGGATCCCTGCGGCTGCGGCGTACCGGGGCAAATACAGGAGCGGCTGCGGCCTTCCCAAAGGCATCCCGCACATTTTTATGACGTGCAGCGGTTCTATACGGAGGATTTGGGACATTGGAACCTGTACAATTATGTGGTTATGCACGATAAGGGACATGACATTGCGGATATGGATCCGGAACTTGGCTGGCAGTATGTGCGCCGTTTCCGGAGGCTGCCGGACGGGGGACTGGGAATGGTGTAGCAAAAAGCATGCGGTCAGGCAGGAGTTGGTCTGCCCATGGACAAAAAATTTGGGGAGCAGGGGGATGAAAGATGGCAAAGGCGCAGGCGGAAAAAGTGCAGATTCGTGAAATTGCAGAAAGGCTGGGACTGTCCCAAAGCACGGTATCCGTCGTGCTAAACGGAAGGGGGGATAGTCTGCGGATCGCGAAGGAGACGCAAAAGCGTGTGTTGGAAACGGCAAAGGAAATGAATTACCAGCCCAACATTTATGCCAGAAGGCTCAGGCATGCCGCAACCGAGCAGACGCCCTATGTGATTGCCTTGTTTTGGCGGCAGGACAATTTAAATTCCCGTTTGGGACGTTTTATACAGGGACTGCACAATGCGATCGAAAAGAGGGGGTGCAAGGTGGAACTGGTGGTACAGCCGTACCGTGCGGGAAGCTTTGTAGAATACATGGACATGCTTTCCTCCAACCGCTTTAGCGGGGCGATGATCAGCGGACTTTTGGAGGAGGAGCAGGAGGCGCTGGAAGAACGGGACTTTTCCATTCCCATCATTTTGATCGGAAGGGACAGCGTAAAATTCCACTGTGTGCTGATGGATAATTACCGCGCGGGGGAGCAATGTGCTGCCAGTATGGATATGCGGGACGTGAAGGCGGCGGCATTTATGGGGTTTCTCTGCGCGGGACGGGCGGAGCGGATGATGGAGGCAGGCTTTATGTTTGGCTGCAGGCAGCGGCAGGTACAAGTCCGGGAGGACTGGAATTTGCGGCTGGAGATGAGCGGTCACGAGACCGGCTATCGGGCAGCGCAAACACTGCTTCAAAAAACGGCGTTGCCCGCCGCCTGGATGGTGGCGGACTGCCGCCTTTCGGGTGGAATCATGGACTTTTGCCAGGAACGGCAAATCAGGGTACCGCAGGATTTACGGCTGCTTTTTTTTGAGGATTCCCAAATCTTAAAATACCACAAGCCTTCCCTGTCCTCGGTGGATGTACCTTCACGGGAGATGGCGGAAAACGCGCTGGATATCATGCTGTTGTCCTGTGACAACAGAATTGATATTCCCATCCGCAGGGAGCTTCTGCCGGTTTACCATATCCGTGCAAGCAGTGGGGAAGTTTAGAAAGCAGGAGAAATGAAAGGGGGTTTATGAGTATGCAGAAAATGACAAACCAGGCGTTAACCATGCATCCGCTTTTTTTTGACCCGATTGGGAAAAAGGCGGAGTTTGAGCAGAGAAAAGAAGGGGTGTACATAAGTTACCGGGAGGATTTGCCGGGGGTTTTGGTGGCGGATAACGGCGACGTGACGTTTACCATGCGTGCGCCCACGGCACAGAGCGTGGAGGTATCGGGCTTTGGCAACAGTTTGGGGAACGACAGGATCGCCCTTGAAAAAGGGGAGGACGGTGTTTTTAGCAAAACGGTGTCCGGTATCGTGCCGGGGTTCCATTACCACAGGTGGTTTGTGGACGGCGTGCAGGTGACGAATCCGTATGCGCCCTTTGCCTACGGATGTTTTGGGGTGAATAATTTTTTTGAGGTACCAAAGCCCGGGCAGGATTTTTGGTTTTTAAAAGATGTGCCCCACGGGGACGTACAGATACATTCCTATGTGGCAAAGCAGAATATGCATATGAAAAAATGCTACGTCTACCTGCCGCCTGCTTACGGCAGGAAAGCAGGAAAAAAATATCCGGTGCTTTATATCCTGCACGGCGTGGGCGAGGATGAGACGGGCTGGCTGTGGAACGGCAAGCTCAATTTCATTATGGACAATCTGCTGGCGGAGGGAAAATGCAGGGAAATGCTGGTGGTGATGTGCTGCGGTTATGCGTTTAAACAGGGGGAGGATCCGGTGTTTTTCCCGGGTGATTTTGTGATGGAGTTGACACAGGATCTGATTCCCTATGTGGAAAGCCGTTTCGCGGTAAAAAAGGGCAGGAGCAGCCGTGCGATGGCCGGGCTTTCCTTGGGCTCGGCGCAGGCGACACAGATTGTGGCGCGCTTTCAGGAACTGTTTGCGCATCTGGGTGTGTTTTCCGGTGTCCGTTACGAAGAGGCAGACCAGATTCTAAGGCAGCAGGAAGCGTATCCGATGCAGACGGTGTTCATGACGGCGGGCATGGGGGAGACAGGACTTTGGGAGAAGCAAAAAGTCTATACCGACCGGTTTGAAAAATACGGGGTGCAAGGAGGACAGCGGTGCTACGAAGGGTATCATGAGTGGCATGTGTGGCGGGAGAGCCTGCGGGATTTTGCCCAAATGCTTTTTAGGCGGGACGGCGCAGACGATCCGGCAGAGCCGGAATTTGTGTACGAAGAGGCCGTTTTGCCGCAGGGGCAGCTGGACCGGCAGACCTTTGCGGAGCATATGCTGATGTTCGATCCCATTTATAAGGGACTGATCCGGGAGGTGGATGAAAAGGGCAGGCCCAACGGCCGGTATTGCGACGAACATCCCGGCGTGGAGATTTTGGACAGCGCATCCAAACGGGCGAGGTTCTGGCTGCGGGCGCAGGACGCCAAAACCGTGGAAATTGACATCTGGGGGATGGGACGCTATCCCATGGAAAAAACCCGGGAAGAGGGATGGTGGAGCGTTACGGTGGACAGCATCGAAAAAGGGTTCCACTATTATGGCTGTCTCGTAAACGGCGTGGAGACACTGGACAGTAACGCGCCCGTGGGATACGGCGGTTTTAGGGCGGTCAATTACCTGGAGATGCCGGAGGAGGACTTTGCGGAATACCGGATCCGTCAGGTGCCGCACGGTACGGTGCATCTTTGTTACTATCCTTCCCATTCCACGGGACGCACCAAGCTTTGCTATGTGTATACGCCGGCAGGCTATGACCGGGAATTGGAAAAGAGGTATCCGGTGCTGTATCTGCAGCATGGGGGCGGCGAGAATGAGGTGGGCTGGCTCTGGCAGGGAAAGCTTTCCAATATTGCGGATAACCTGATTGCGGCTGGACAGATGCGGGAGATGATTATCGTCATGAATGCGGGTTATGCGTTTCCGGACAACGGACAGTGGCACCATTCCATGAGCGCCTTTTTGCAGGAACTGCCAAACAGCTGTGTGCCTTATATCGACGGCGCCTTCCGCACGGTGGCGGACCGGGAGCACAGGGCGATGGCGGGACTTTCCATGGGCGGTATGCAGACCCAGAGAATTGTTTTTTCCAATCCGGAACTGTTTGCATGGGCGGGTATTTTTTCGGGCGGCCTTGTCATCCGGGATGGGGAGGTGGATTACAGCGGCATTTTGCTGGATCCGGAAGCATTCCGGGCACGTTTTCGTATGCTCTTTGTGGCCTGCGGGATGCAGGAGGGCGGCTATGCCTCCACGAAGGAGAACGAGGAGAGGGTGCGCACAGCACAGGTTCCGGTAGAAGCCTTCTATGATTACGGCTATCATGACTGGACCTTCTGGCGCCACTGCCTGCGCGCATTTTTGAAAAAATTGTTTGTCTGAACCGTTTAGGAAAAGGGGAGGAAAGGATATGATTCGCACAGTACGGACAAAAAACGGATGGGTCAGGGGGATTGAGGCCGCAGACCCGAGAATCACGGCGTTTAAGGGGATTCCCTTCGCCGCCCCGCCGGTGGGGAAAAACCGGTGGCGTGCCCCTGTGCCCTGCAGGGATTGGGAGGGAGTGCGCGATGCGTTCCGCTTTGCACCGATTGCAGTGCAGGACACGCCGGGACTGGGGGATGATATTTACTGCCGGGAATGGCATGTGGATCCCGGGATTGCCATGGATGAGGATTGCCTGTATTTAAACGTTTGGACCGGTGCAAAGGACGCAGGCGAAAAGCAGCCGGTGCTTGTATGGTTTTACGGGGGCGCCCTGCAGTGGGGATATCCGGCGGAGATGGAATTTGACGGGGAACGCCTGGCACGCCGGGGCATTGTGGTGGTGACGGTGAACTACCGCATCAATGTATTCGGCTTTTTTGCCCATCCGCAGATTACAAAGGAGCAGCCGGATGCGCCCGCCAATTTCGGCAGTCTGGACCAGCAGGCGGGGATCCGCTGGGTAGTGGAAAATATTGCCGCTTTCGGCGGGGATCCGCAGAATATCACAATTGCGGGACAGTCGGCGGGAGGCGGAAGCGTGTTGAGCCAGATGACCTGTCCGGCAAACGGGGGATTGTTCCAGAAGGCGGTGGTGATGAGCGGCATGATCAGGAGTCCTTATGGGGAAAGATCCGTAGGCCTTCCGGTTCCCATGGAGGAGGCGGAGGAAAACGGTCAGCGCTTTTTGGAATTCTTAGGCGTTTCCGGACTGGAGGAGGCGAGAAAACTGGACGCCTTTTTCATCCGGGACCGGTATGCGGAATATGCAAAGGAGCATCCGCGCATGTTTGTGGCGCAGGACGGCATTTTTTGTGTGGGAGATCCGCTGGCCCTGCTTGCCAAGGGAAAGCATGTGGACGTGCCGATGATGGCGGGAAATACGGCGGATGAATTTTTGAACAGCATCTGCGCCGGATCACAAAAAGAGCGAAGGCGAAAGGCGGAGGAAATATTCGGGGAGGATGCGGAACGGTTTTTGCAGTTTGCGGAAATTGCCGGTGCGCCCATGGACGGCAGTGTCGGGACGGTGAGCGGCATCGAATGTACGGTCAAAAGCCTGTTTTTGCAAAAAAAGAAGGCGGGTAGCAAACAGGATGCCTATTATTACCGCTTTGACGCAGACATTCCGGGTTTTGATGCGCCGGGAACCTTCCACTCCGTGGATTTGTGGTTTTTCTTTGAAACCCTTGCCAAATGCTGGCGGCCTTTTGTGGGCAGGCATTACGACCTTGCAAGGCAGATGTGCAATTATTGGGCAAATTTTATCAAGACCGGGGATCCCAACGGCAAGGACGCGGACGGCAGCGAAATGCCCAAATGGCTTCCCTATACGGAGGGTACGCCCTGTGAGATGGTCTTTACCGGACAGGGGGCCAGGCCGTGTTGCAAAGGGGAATCTGAATGGAAACGCTTTTTGATGGACGCGGTGCAAAAGCAATTACAGCAATAGTCGGTAACCACAAACTCGTATATACAAAAAGCAGCGCAGAAATGGGGTAAAAAATGGGAGAACTTTACCGGGATAAGAAGGCATGGATCATGCCCTATACGCGGCAGGCGGACGAAGGGGAATATCCGGACGGGCTGGCGCACAGCATCCATTTTGCCGTGAGCAGGGATGGCGTTCATTTTGAAGCGTTAAACGGAAATTACGGAATATTATTCGCAAAGGCGCAGATTGGGGAGGATGATACGATTATCCCCAAGGGGGCAAAAAATCCGTTCCTCTTTGCCATGCCCGGCAAAAAATTCGGGATTATGGCCGTACAGACGCAGGAAAACGGCAGCGAGGATACGGACTGCGCCCAAAAGGCGCTTTTATGGATCACACAGGATTTTATGGATTTTGAGGAAAAGGGGCTGGTGGACTTAGAAGGACCAAGGTGCGTGGTAAAATACCCTCCGGAGCGGGCATCGGACGGTGCAGGCTGTGCCGCAGTGGGGATGCCCTGCGGGGCGGTTTTGGGAAACCGGATGGAGATTCCCCTTTCCCTGTGCGACCGGCTTGCGCTTTTTTACGGGAAAATCCATAACGTGGAGGTGCGTGTGCCCAAGCGGACGGTGGCCAAGGGGCCGTCCGATCTGGAGTCGGTATGGGCGACTGCGGTCTATTCGGACGGCTCCACGGCCCAAAAGCGCGTGCGCTGGGAATGGGAAAATGTGGATTTTGAAAAGCCGGGTGTATACCGGGTAGCAGGGAGGGTGGAAAACGAACAGTACCGGTTTCCACTGGCCTGCGGATATGGGGATCCGGTGCTCTTTTTCCGGGAGGGACGCTGGTATTTTATCGCAACCAATGACAATCTGGATGACATTGGGCTGTATGTGCGGGAAGCGGATGATATCCCGGGGCTTTTTGCGGAAGGGGTCAGGGAGCATCTGATTTTGGGCGTGGACCGGCAAAACGGGTTTGTGCAGACCTTTTGGGCGCCGGAATTCCATGTGATCGGGGGAAAACTATATATTTTGTTTGCGGTGAGCGGGGAAGCATGGGGGCCCCAATGTCATTTGATGGAACTTAGGGAAGGGGGAAGGATTACGGATCCGGAGGGATGGAAAAAACCCGTCAGGATCCAAAAAAAGGACGGAAGCTGGCTGGCAAAGGATGCCATTACGCTGGATATGACCTATATAAAGGCGGGCGGGCGTTCCTATATGGTCTGGTCCTACAGGGAAAATATCGGCACGCCGGCCGATACGGGTTCCATGCTTTACATTGCGGCCGTGGGACAAGATACGCCCTGGAGGCTGGAGAGCGAGCCGGTTTTGCTTTCCCGCCCCCTTTACGGATGGGAAAACGTCAGCCATACCATCAATAATGAAGGCCCTTATGCATTCCTATGGCAGGACAGGGTATATCTGACCTACTCGGGCGGGGCGGCAAACGGATATACCTATGTGCTGGGACTGCTTACGGCGCAGGCAGATCAGGATTTGACGGATCCCTTGGCCTGGAAAAAGAGTTTTTCCCCTGTTTTGTCATTCTATTCCGTGGAAGGGGAATATGGCCCGGGGCATAATTCGTTTTTTACGGATCCCCTGGGGAACCTGATGATTGCGTATCATGCCGAGGATTCCATAAAAAGCAATTTGCGGTGCGATGCCATCAGGAGGGTTCATTTTGACATTAACGAAAGGCCGGTATTTGATCTGTCGGCCGAGCGGGATTTGAGCCCAAAGCTGTGCAGGGTGGAAATGGAAATGGAAGTAGGTTGAAAAACCAAATGCGGGCAGGTAGGTTGGGATGAGGAAAAGGATCGATACATTTTTTAACAGGCTGTCTTTTTTACAGAAATTTATCCTTCTTTTCGTGTGCGGCGTAGTGATTCCCATGGGAATCCAGAATCTGGTCTATTACTGGCAGACGGAGAAAAATATCCAGGAGGAAATGCTGGAAAAGATCGACGAGGCCATGGACGATAAAGCGGATAAAATTTCCGGCGTGCTTTCCGGCGCAGTATCCCTGGTCAGGAGTTATGGCAGCAACGAAATGCTGTACCGCTATTTGGACGAATCCTATGGCAGGGATCTGGAATTTGTGATCCGGTATCAGGATGCGCTGCGGGATTTGTTTACGGACAGCAGCGTCTATTCCCGTCAGGTGGGAAATATCCTCATTTACACCAATAATGATACGCTGCTAAACAGTTCCTATATCCGGCGGCTGGATTCCATGGATGACAAGACACTGGGAGAGGAACTGACCTACCTGAATATAGAGGCGGTGGGCGTGGAACCGGGCGTTATGCTCCGGGTTGCCCACGAAAACCAGAAGGTGCGCAAGGTATATGACAGCCGCAGCCTGTCTTTATTGTATCCGTTGGATTATTACAGGCAGTATGCCAGGTTTGACAAGCTGTTGCGGATTGATTTGGATTTTGGGAAGCTGGAGGAAATTTTGAGGGAAAGCAATCTGTTTTCCAATATGCTGCTGACGGATACCAAGGACAGGGTGCTTGTTGCGGCGGCGCAGTATAGCAATACCGGGGAAATGGAAGTTTTTTCGGCTGCCCAACAGGATGGCAGGATGGTATTTTCCCGGCAGATTACCGGCTTTCCGCTGACGCTGTACGGCGTTTACGATACCGGCATGATTTCGGAGAAATTTAGGCAAAGCAGAAGGATTTCCGTGGGAATTTCCGCTTTTTGCCTGCTTTTTGCACTGCTCTGCGTATGTTTGGTGGTGGGCAGCATCAACAGGAGGCTGCGCAGGCTGGTGTGGCAGTCGGAGGAAATTGCGCGGGGAAATTTTGTCCAGACCGGACAGGAATGCAGGGGGGAGGATGAATTTTGCCTGCTGGAGGGCAACTTAAACCGGATGAGCCTGCAGCTGTCGGAGTTAATTGACAGGGAATATAAGGCGCAGATTTTTCAGGCGGAATTGGAAAAGGAGACCAATCAGGCGAAGCTTCTTGCCCTGCAGGAGCAGGTGAATCCCCATTTTATGTTCAATGCCTTGGAAAGCATCCGGTTGAAGGCGCTGGTCAAGGGGGAGAGGGAGACGGCGGGCATGATTAAGTATATGGCAAAAATGTTCCGCAATCTTCTGGAATGGAAGGACAATATCATTACCCTGCAAGAGGAAATCGGGTTTTTGGACGAATTTTTACATATCCAGAATTACCGGTTTGAGGATGAATTTGCCTATGAAATTGATGTGTCAAGGGAGGCACAGGAATGTCTGGTTCCCAAGATGATACTGCAGCCTTTGGTGGAAAACGCCTGCGTGCATGGGGTGGAGGCGGTCAGCCAGAACCGGTGGGTGAAGGTTTGCGCGTCGGTGGACGCACAGAGGCTTTGGCTGCGTGTGGAGGATAACGGCGGCGGGATGACGCCCCAGAAGCTGGCCGAGCTAAAGGAAATGTTAAAAGGGGAGACGGGGGCGGGCAAAAGTGTGGGCCTGTGGAATGTGTACCGGCGTTTGGCATTGCATTATGGGGAGGCCTTTACCTTCCATATTGACAGTGTACGGGGACAGGGAACGGTATGCGGCATCGGCA
>CARDPF010000073.1 GCA_948960675.1 uncultured Eisenbergiella sp. | reverse complement strand
CTCCGTTTGTATTATGGCCTGTAAAAGCCCTTTTGCAGGACAGCTGTCCGTTCCGGTATTTTCCGATACTTCAACGGGAAGCAAAATGGTATCGGTGGAGAATTACGAAGGGGACGCGGCTTTTTACTATATCATTACCGGGCCGGACGATCTGGTGGAAGCCTACTGCGACGGAATCCGGAAGAAAACCGGCGAACCCAAACAGGCGGTTTGGTGCCTGTTTTGCCGCCCAGGTACTTCCTGTTATGCGCCGTTAACCTTTGAGGCCGTGCGCAATACGATGGCGGGAATCACCCAAGAGGAATTTGGCGGCACAGAGACGGAAACGCCAGACGGTTTTCGCAGGCAGGGGCAGGAGGCGCTTTTGGATGCCCCTTTGTATGCCGTTTGGGGAAGCGCCAATGTGAATGACCTGGCTGCCATGGACGGGCGGGAAAATGCGTTTTGTGCGACGATGGGGCCGGGAATGGGCAGCTGCGGAGCTTTTGGAAGCCGGATGCTGGTTTCCGCTTACGCGGATTTGCCGGAAGGACTGGAAACGGCTTTTGGGGAGGAAGAAAAGAAGCCGGATGCGTACCGGATTGTACCGTCAGAGGCCTGCTTATATGAACGGAACGGACAGGACTGGGTCTTGGCGGACAAAAATGTGCAGAAGAATGTCCAAATCCGGTTTGAGACAGTCAAAGGGCCGGTGGAAGAGCATGTGACAGGGGATCAGCTGCTGGCGGCAGGGAGACGGGTAGCCTATTTGCGGGTGATGGTGGACGGCAGCACGGAGAAGGACGGGGGACTGTTAAAGGACGGTACGGATTATCTGCTGACGGTTCCGGTTCATTTGGCAATGCGGTCCGCACCACCTGTGGACGCGGCGGCGCTGGATGCGTTTTCGGCCAATGTGGCGGATTACCGGGTGGCGCTGGAGGGGCTTGCCGGGGAGGATACACAATATTTTTGGCTGTCAAGCAGTGAACAGGCGCGGCAGGAGGCGGCCGCACAGTTTTGCAGGACGCCTAAACTGGGGCTGCTCACCCAGAGACTGGAAAACTTTTTCGGGCAGGAGGCGCCGGCGGATTATATTGCGTATGTGGATTATCTTTTTCGGGTGAGCACAAAGAGCAGAAGATAAAAGGGAGGAAAGAACGGCTATGATAAGGAAATTAAAAGAAACCGGAATGAGAAACCTGGGGATTGGGCTGGCAGCGCTGCTGATTTTGTCGGCGGCCTTCCGGTATGGGCTTGGAACCGTGCTGATTTATAAAAATAAGGAACTGTTGCCCATCCTGCGCGACGAGGCGGCGGCAGCTTTCCGGTTTTATAACGTATTCCCGGCCATGCTGCTGCCCGTGCTGGCCTTTGTGTGGATGTATATCAATTATGCGTGGGCTGCAAAGGGAGTGGATTACGCCGTGGAGGGAAGAAAGAGGATACATGCCGTTGTGCCGGGGGCAGCGCTGGTCGTTGCACAGGCGCTTTTGCTGGCTGTTATGCGGTATGTGGCGGCAGGGCGCTTGCAGCAGGGGGAAAGAACCTATGAAAATACCATTATGAGCGCATTCGTGGCGGCGGGAATTGTCAGCATCCTGCTGGACTTGGCCATGTATGGGATTGCGTCCGTAAGACTTAAGCCGGACCGGATGATGTAAAAGAAACGGAGGGAGAAGGGATGAATTACTATGCGATTGTGTCGGGGGGAACGGGGAGCATGTGCGCCCGCGCGCTGATTTTTTTGTTTACCGCCATGAAAATCGGCGTGGGTATGGGGGAAAAGCTGTATATCCGTGTGGTGGACATGGATCACGGAAGCGACGCCGCCAAAAAGTGCCGGGATCTCATGGGATATTACCGCTTTCTGCAGAGACAGACAAACAAGGGGGGAAGCGGGGGATTGAAGCTGCCGGAGATCGTGCTGGAAAACTGGAATTTTTACGATACGGTGGTGAAGCGCGCGCAGGAGGAAGGAATCGAACTTGGCGATAACCGGATTTTGAACCTGAAGAATTTGTTTACATACAATAAGCGGATCAGCGCCCATGACGCGCTTCTTTTGGATACTTTTTTTGAAGATGCGGAGCAGAATGAGAATCTGGAACAGGGATTTTACGGGCATCCCAATATCGGTTCCGTGGTATTTAATTATGTCCGGGAGGATTTTTTGGAGCATGAGGAAAATATGTTCATGCGCGCCCTGTATGAGGATTTGGAAAAGGCGGACGCAGGAGGGCAGGTTCCCGTTTATCTTTACGGCTCCTTATTTGGCGGCACGGGAGCCAGCGTGACGCCGAATTTGATAGATGTGCTGGGATCCATCTCCGATCCGAAGGGAAACGGTTCCTGGCGTGACAGGATGCGGATCGGCGTGACCATGCTGATGCCCTATTTTTCGCTTCCCTATAACCGGCAGGAAGAGACGGAAAAAAAGGCCCTGATGCCGGACAGCGCCGTTTTTTTCCATCAGACTAAGGAAGCGCTGCAATACTATGACGCCTTTGGCATCAGCCAAAAGGTGGAGAGCTTTCTTCTGCTGGGGCAAAAGGATTTGTGCCATACCAGCGAAATATACGCGCGGGGGGAAAGGCAGTGGCAGCATTTCCATATTGTCCTTCTCGCGGCTGCAGTGGCGGGATACCGTTTTCTGGAAAAACAGCTGCCCGAAGGGGTACTGCTATGGAAACTTACAAACAGTCAAAAGGAAACCTTGTTTGCATCGGATTTGGGATTGCAGAATGAGGAAGATAAGCTGCAGGAATTTTTCCGCTTCAGTATTGTCGTGTCACAGTATATGAAACACCGGTTTAACGATTCCGTTGGCGGAGAGAATGTGTATGAACGACTACAGAAGATGCCGGAGGTTTATGCAACCGTGCAGACGATAGATCCTTTAAAAGGAAAAGTACCGGAAAAAGGGCGGAATATTTTGAAAAGCGGGTTTGGGCACTGGTCGGTAGAATTAAATGAAAGCGAACTGGATAACCATTACCGGGAACCCGTCAACGGCGCGGCCGATTTTTGCAGGGAATTCATACGCTTTTATTTTGACCTGGCCCTTTCCGGTTATGATTGGACACAGTACCATGAACGGAAAGAGGGGGAAGTGACCGGCAGCAGAAGGACAGATCGGCTGGAGGCGGCCGCCCTCCGTATGGTGGATCTTTTAAACATTACGGAGACGGACAAGGTTACGGAGGATCTGCCGCTGCCGCAGGAGGTGGTGGATATCCTCAAGCTCAACGTCTATTTCAATTATGCCTCGGTGTCGGGGGAGGAGAAAAAAGCAGCGTTTGCGGATCTGGAGGCAGCGGCGCTTTATAAGCAGGAAATTGAGAAGCGCTTTGAGGACGGTTATAAGAAAAATAAGAAGAGTCAGGATTTTTCGGAAATTTATGTGGCCTGCTATGAAGCGGCAAAGCGGAAAAAATGAGTATGGTTTGAATGCCCGCCACGGCGGGCGGATGGGAGCATATTATGAAGATTAGTGATCGTTTCCCGGCAGATGTGATGGCGCCTGTCAAAAATAAGGATTTGGTGGCCGGGGGTTCGACACCGGGGCCGTTACCTGCAGAGGCCGGTCTGGCCGGTATCATAAACGAAATGTGGATTCCGGACGAGGAGGCGTATTACGCGCCCCATGCCATTCCCAACCCGTTGGCAGACATGACGGATTTTGTCGCCCTGGTGGAGGAGGTCAACCGGGAGATCGGAAACAGCAAGGGAAACCGGCGGGCAGTTTTGGACGGCCTTGGGGCGGAAAGGCGGGAGCGGTATCTGGAATGGCTGGGACTGTGCGCGGTTCTTGCGCTTCGCGGTGTGTACAGTATGTGCGGGCTGCACATTACGGTGAAAAAGGAAACGCTTAGCCGGGAGGGGAGGCTGGATTACGCCCTGCTGTTTGCACTGGACAACATGGGGGATGAGTACCGGTTCCTGGTTGACAGACGGGACGGGGACGGCCCGGTTTCCGGGGCATTATTTTACTTTTGCCAGAACGGCGTTCCCTTTGCGGTCTATAACCACAGGATCGGGATTTGTCCGATGAAGCAGTATCCGGCAGAATTGTTCCAAAACCTGATCCCGTGGTATGCCTGCGGGGACGGGGAAAAAGAGCAATCCTCCCATGCAGGGCACAGGGGCTGGAAGGATCCGGTGGAATGTCTGGCCGGGAATGGGTTTGTGGAAAAAAGACTGAAAGCGTGGATGTACCAAAACGGGTTTGGCGACTGTATCGATCCGGACTTTGCGCTGGCAGAGGGGGAAGATCCCTTTGTCATAGCCGGATGGGAGGGCGCAGAGGGGTTTCTGCAGGAATTTTACGGGAAATATCTGGAAACGCAAAGCGACTTAGGGGCAGCCATGAAAAGAAGCATGTCCGACAGGGCGGCGCATTTTTGTAAAATATATTGGTCCTATTGGGACGGACAGGCAGGACATCCCCTTCCGGCCCTGCTTACCGACCAGCTTGTTCTTGCACAGTATGGGGAGGGGGAAAGCTGCGGTCTGGGGTACGACGATGAAGCCGGATTCTGGCAGCCCCTCCGATTGGACTATGGGAATGAGGCGTCCCGGAAAAACCTGCCGGAGGTACACGACAGGTTTGCGCCTGTGATTCCTTTTACCAGGGAGGCCATGCTGCTTTATGGGGAAGGGATCCTGAAAATCGGGAAGCTGGAGTTTTGCGTATATTCCGGGGAGGCCGGGCATCTTTCTTCCATTGTAATGAAGGTAAAGCTGTCCCTGGGAAGCGGCCGGGAGTTGTTTGCGTTTTCGAAGATATACGTGTATGGGGATATCCGGGGAACCAAAATTCCCTATTTGATGGTGTGGCCCTGGGTGGAACTGCCAAAGGACAGCTGGAAGGCTTTTTATGCCACGCAAAAGGATTCCGCTGAAGGGTATGACGGGCAAAGCTGTGATGTGGATTTTGGCGGCCGGCTGACGCTGGAACTGGATGCAGGGGAAAAAATCCGGGTATGTGAACGCGGGGCGGAAGAAAACTGGGAAGTATACAGAAGTGAACGCCGTTACCGCTATGCGCTGGTACAGCGCGCCACAACGGAAAGCGGTTCCATCGCCTGCGGCGTCGTCATGGTTCCGTCGGTGCAGGAGAAGTCCCATGACGCCCTGACTTCGGACTATGGGGTGAGCATTGATTTCGGGACGACCAGCACGGTCTGCGCGGTACAAAGGGATGGGGCGCAGGAAATGATCCTTCCCTACCGGGATTTTTCCAAAAATGTTACCGTGGGGGAGCGGGAAAAGGATATCGAGGAGGTGGCCCAGCGCAGGTGGCTGGGGAGGAGCGCATCTGAGACCAAAGAATTGCTGTCCCAGCGGAAAACGCTGACCGTGGCCCAGCTTTTCCGGGAAGAAAACCAGTCGGTGGGAATTTCCGTGGGGGAGGATATTCCGTTTTTGACGGGGCGGTTTTTTCTTGCATCCTCCAGCATGCTGTGTAAATATGCAGCCAACGGGAATTTTGAGAGCCGGGGAATTTACAATGACCTAAAGCTTTCGGACGGGACGGAGATAGAGGAACAGCGGGCGAGCACGCTGTTTTTGGCGGGAGTGTACGTACAGGCGCTTCTCTACGCATTTTCGGAAAACGGGATAGTCAGACGCCTCTTGGTATCCTATCCGGGGAAATTGACGCAGCTGAACTTAAAGGCTCTTTGGGAAGGGGTGGCCAATATCGTCAACACCGGATTTTTGACGGACGGGGCAGGGCAGGCGTATGCCGTGGATACCAGAAAGATTGCCTATTATACGGAGGCGGAGGCGGCGCGGGCCTATAACGAAAAGAAAGTTTTTGGTGTCCTTAGCTATATCAACATAGACATTGGGGGCGGAACAACGGACGTCTCCGGCACCGGCGAGGGATTTGGCAGTGCGGGAAACGGGCTGTCCTTCAAGTATGCGGGAAGGGAACTGATCATTGATTCCTTTATCGAATGCTACCGCCACTGGAAGGGGAACAACCGGCAGAAAAGCATGGAGACGCATTTCGGGAGGATTTGGGGAAAAGAGAAGGAAAACCTTCCCAAGGAAACCAAGGAACAGGTTCTGGAATTTTACTTTGCCCAATGTAAAAAAATAGAACCGGATACGGTCAATCTGGTAAATTCGCTGGAGCAGGAATCCCTGCGGATGTTTGAGGAAATCCTGCTGAATGATTTCGATATGAACCTGCCCGATAAGTATGACTATAATATGCTGCGCAGTGTGATTATGGTCAAATTCCTTCTGCTTATGCAGATGGTTGCCGGTTTCCTAAAGAGAAACAAGGAAACGGTTTTAGCGGGGGGCGCTTGCTGCAATACCCTGGAAGGGGATGTCAAAAAGGAAATTTTGCTGGTATTTACCGGGACGGCGTCCCAGAATCTGCAGCATATTTTTGGGAGGGATTTAAAGCAGCTGGACGGCCTTTCCAGCTTTAGCATCGGCACGGGAAAGCCGGAACAGGAAATGCTGCGTTATATTGCGCAGATGGTGGCAGAGATGGCGGAGATGGAGGATATTGAGTTAAAGCTGCAGATTGCCCCGGACGTACAGGAAAAGAAAGAGGTAGCGCAGGGAATGCTGTTGTCCCAAAATGCAGGAGAACTGTTGGGAGAAGAAAAGAGATGGACGGCGGAAGAACTGCTGGATTTGGCGGTCAGACTGCCGGAGGATACGCTGCGGAAGTGGTATGCGGATAAGGAAAAAATGGGACTGCCCAAAGGGGAGTACGTGGAGTGGCTGCGTTCCTATTTTGAAGAGCAGGCCATCGCAGCGAACGTGGCGGCCTCCCTGGCAGGGGAACTGCAGCAGATGATAAATGAGAAAAGCGTCAATGCCATCTTCCGTGAGGCGCAGGAAAGTGTGGAAGAGTTGCAAAAGAGAATCGAGAAGCTGTGCCTGTACGGGAATGCGATCAATGCGATTACGGGATTGTGGCCGGGGAATGCGGCGGCGAATGCGGATTATGGATTTGGCCCCGGAATTTGCAGCGTTTTACAGATTTTACCCAAGGGAATTCCCCTGCGCAATATGATCAGCGGCTGCATGAACGACATGCGCAGAAACCAGAAAAAGTACCGTTATCTGGCGAGTCTGGAAAATGAGGAGGACCGGAAAACCATGTTTATGGTCTATATCATGGATATGGTGATGAACAAGGCGATGAGCGAAAAGCAGGCGGAGGATAAAAAGTCGTGAAAAAAAGGGGGTTGTGGAGGCTGCCGCTTGTGCCGGTCGGGGTGGTATTGTGTCTGATAGGCTTTTGGACCGTAGGGCAGGCTGTCTGGGCCGCTCCGGACGCTGGAAAAGCCGCTGCCCAGACGGGAGGGGAAGCAGGAAGTGGGGAAAATCAAGACAAAACGGAAGAAGCAATAGAGGATATAGTGGAGCGGTATTTGCAGGAGAACGGGTATGTGAATGCAAATCAATTGCAGGAAATACTGCCGGATTTTACCCGTGTGATTGGGGAGGAGTTGGCTGCGCAGGACTGGACAGGACAGATGGCAGAACTGGAAAACCAGCAAAACGGGACAAAACAGGAATTGGAAAACAGGCTGGGGGAATTGAAAAAGCAGCAGGATTCCATGCAGTACGCTGCCACAATGTCCGTGATAGCGGTTCTTCTGGGGGTAGCGGCTACGGTATATGCGCAGCTGTCCTGGGGGGCATTGCGCAAATATCTGCGGAGGGAAAAAGAGGTAAAGGGTGGTTTCCCCGGACAGGGGGGCGCAGAACAGGCGGATTTTGTGGGACAGGAAAGTGTTGCCGCACAGCCTCCGGTAAGTGAGGATGAGATTCGCGGTATGGTACAGGAGGAAGTAAAACGGGTATTCCAATACCTGCCGGGGCAGATGGTTCCGATCCTATGTAAAGATCGTGACATGCGCGCATTTGTACAAGGATGTGTGCAGGGGGAGGAAATACAGGCATTTATACGGGAGTGTGTACAAAAAGAGTGGGAACGCATGGCGGAGGGACACAGACAGGCGGAACCCAAAGTGGAGGCGTACCAGTTTTCGGTCGTGGAAGACAAGCCTGTCCCAAAAACCGCCCCTTCCCCCAAAACGGCCACGGCGCCGGGGAAAAAGGCGTCTCCTGCCGCCGCACCCCAAAGGAAGCCGGAAAAATATATTGTGGCCGGAAAGGATCTGACGGGAAACAACGAACTGCGCGTGGTAGAAAGACCCGGCCAGCTGGTCATTGTATTGTATAGCGACAATACGGTGGGAATTCCGGAGGAGCCAAACAGGGGGAAAATGAATCTGGGCATGAATTTTTTGCAGCTGGGACTGTTTGACCTGTTTGAGGTTGTGGCGGACGGCAGCCTTTGCACTTCCCCGGCCGATATGGACGCGAACGGGTATTACCGGTTCAAGGAAACCGTCCGTCCGGCCAGAGTCAGCGCCGACGGCAGAAAAGATACGGTCAGGGTTTTGAAAAAGGGAAGGGTGGAATTTGCCACAGTTCCGACCAGCTGATGTACCGGAAATGGCGCATGCCGGTTGGGGTTATGCCATAGGGGATTTTTGTAAACGCGGTGGAAGTATGTCGCTGTCAGGAGATGATTTTTTGCAGGCAGGGAGGGCGCAGAAATGGAAAAGAAAGTACGCGTATGTTCCAAATGCGGGCATGTGGTAAATAAATATACCTATTTTTGTCCCCTCTGCGGGGCGGAAACCGAGGAGCAGGCAGAGGGGACCACAGTTTTGCGGGAGACAAAGACTGCGGTTTTGGAAGAAAAAGGGGAACCTGCGAAGGAAAGGCCGATGGCAGACAAGGGTCAGACAAGCAGCCCGCAAAGGAGAAAGGGGGCCCGCCTGTTAGCGTCCGTGCTGTTGGGTATTGTGTTACTTGCCTTTGCGGCGCCCTTCCTTTCCCTGCTTTTTAACAGGGAAGTACCGGCAGCAAAAAGCGGGGACGAACTGCAGCCGGATGAGGAAACTGCGGCCGTGCAAACACAGGAGCCGGAAAGCACAAAGGAGGAGCCGGAATCCGAAAGCGACACAAGGATTCTGGAGGATGACCGGTATGAATGCATCGTGGAGGATATCACCTGGGACGGGGCCTTTGACGCCTGCGTGGAGAAGGGGGGACATTTGGTACGGATTGATTCCCCGGAAAAGTATTGGGAAATTGCCCGCCTGCTTGAGGAAGAGGGGAAAACGGACATCAAATTTTGGATTGGGGCGGCACGGAAGGATTTGGATTGGACATATTATTGGGTATACGAAAACCGGGTTTACGGGGAGGAAGTGGAAAATGCCGGCGTGGACGAGGGGGGCTATTGGATGGAAGGCCAGCCCAGCTTTTTCAATGAAGAAGACGGCACTTCGGAAAGCCGCGTGCTCATGTTTTACGACGGGGAAAGGGGACAATGGGTGTGGGACGATGTGCCAAGCGACATTTTGTATATCATAAAGCATTACGCCGGGTCGATCGGGTACATCTGTGAATATAAGGAAAACCATATAGCGGCTCCGTAGGGGAAAAGCGGGAGGAGGGGATATGCTTTTTGAAGAACAAAAAAATATAGACCTATATTTGATGCATGGAAGCCCGGAAACCCGGGAACAGGAATACAACGAGACGGTTAAAAATTATATCCGGTATTATCATATCCGGAGCCGTTGGTGTAAGAACAATTATTATTTTTTGAGCGTGGCCAAAATTTTTGCCTTGGCATTGATTCCGGTTTTACAGGCAATCAATAAGCTGCAGGAATACGGGTGGCTGGTGGTGGCGCTGTCGGGCGGTGGGCTGCTGGTGGATTCCCTGATCAGCCTGTTTCATCTAAAAGAGAAGTGGCAGCTGTACCGGAAAACCTGTACGGTTATCGGGGCGGAGCAGCGCAAGTATGCAGCCAGATGTGAGCCGTATCAGGAAGAGGAGACCGCTTTTGGGACGTATGTCAAGAATGTGGAGGACATTATAAGCGACGAATCCCGCAGATGGAGCAATACGGTCAGTGAAAATAAGGAGAAAAAGGAAAAGGCGGAAAAAGGGCATAAGAAGAAAAGGCAGGAGCAAACGGACGAAGAGGACGGGTGAACAGGGCAGAATCCCCTTGCTGCTTTTGCGGGCAGCAAGGGGATGCCGTAACAGGTTAAATTTTCCCGATCAGATATTCCTGCCGTCCCTCCCGCAAAAATACCGGCAGGGTTTCCAACGGCGCGTCAATCTCATAGGACTGCCCGCCCTCATAGGACTGTCCGGAACCCGCGTGTACCCATAAAGCGCCTGCAGGCAGATACACCTTGCGGCTGCGGGCTTTTTCGTGGCAGACCGGGGCAACCAAAATGTCGGGGCCGTAGCAGTATTCGTCGGTGATGTCCCAGCAGACGGGATCCGCAGGAAATTCATAGAACAGGGCGCGCATGACCGGGGAGCCTTTTTCGTGCGCTTCGCGCATCAGGCTTCTGGTATAATCGCGCATCAGTTCCCGGATGCGGATAAATTTCACCAGCGTAGGGTAATTGTGGTCGCCGAAACTCCAGATCTCATTATCGGCCCCGGTTCCCTCCCGCTCCTCCCCGGACTGCTTAAAGAGGCGCGTGCCGGGGCGGCGGCTGCCGTGCAGGCGCATGACGGGGCAGAAAGCGCCGAACTGGAACCAGCGCACCAGAAGTTCCCGGAAGTCCTCGGACTCGGTAATGCCGCCGTGGAAGCCGCCGATGTCGGTGGTCCACCAGGGAATGCCGCAAAGGCCCATATGGATACCGGCGCAGATCTGCTTGCGGAAGTCTTCATAATCCGACATGATGTCGCCGGACCAGACCAGCGCGCCATAGCGCTGGCTGCCCGCCCATGCGCAGCGGATCAGGTTCACGATATCTTCCTGTCCGTTGGCCTTTTGGCCTTCGTAGAACAGGCGGGCGTATTCCCGGGGGTAGATGTTGCCGATTTCGGCCACCGGCCCGGCATGATAGCGGTAGGTACTAAAATCGTAGCCCGTAAACTCCGGTTCCGCCTCGTCCAGCCAGAACGTCCGGATGCCCAGGTCTGCGTAGTTTTGTTTACACTTATTCCAGACATAGGCGCGGGTGCGGGGGTTGGTGGCATCCAAAAATACGTTGTTGCCATGGAAAAGCATCTGCACATCCACGCCGGTGTCGCTTTTGACCAAAAGGCCCTGTTGTTTCATTTCCTCATAATTTTCGCTGCGGTAATCCACCTGGGGCCAGATGGAGACCATGGTTTCCATGCCCATGTCATGGAGTTCCCTGACCATCGCAGCGGGATCCGGGAAAAACTCCGGGTCAAAGCTCCAGTCCCCGCACCGCAGCCAGTGGTAATAATCAATGACGAACACGTTTACCGGGATGTCCCTCTTTTTGTATTCCCGGCAACCTGCAGCACCTGCTCCTGGTTATAGTAACGCAGCTTGCACTGCCAGAAGCCAAGGCCGTATTCCGGCATCATGGGAACTTTGCCGGTGGCCTGCGCGTAGGCTTCCTCGATCTGCGCCGGGGTATCCCCGGCGGTAATCCAGTAATCCAGCTGCCGGGTGGCTTCCGCAATCCATTCGGTGGTGTTGCGGCCGAAGTGGACTTCCCCGATGGCAGCGTTGTGCCACAAAAACCCGTAGCCGAGACTGGAGACATAGAAGGGGATGCTGGCCTGTGAATTGCGGTGCGCCAACTCCAGGTTGCAGCCCTTGAGGTTCATGATTTCCTGCTGGTACTGTCCCATGCCGTAAAGCTTTTCCTCCGGGTTGGAGGTAAAGCTGGCTTTGAGACGGAAGCTTCCGCCGGGAAGCGCCTTGAAATGGCGGGCTTTTAAGGCAAGGGCGCCGCCGTTTGGGATTTCCTGCAGCAAGATTTTGCCGTTTTGGTTGCGGTAGGTGATGCGCAGGGCGTTTCCCCATTCCTGTACATACAAATCGGCCGTGATCCGCCCGTTTTGCAGCGTGGCATGGCGGGGATTTTGGCTGTCGATGTGGATGGTGACAGGGACAGCGGGCTGGGGAAGCAGCGCGGCGCTTTGGTCATCAAAATCCCGTAAAATGGTGGAACGTACGCGCAGGCTGTCCGCCCCCCAGGGGGAAACCAGAACGGTTTCCCCGTCCTGCCTAAATAGCAGGCTGTCATTTTCGCGGGTAAAAAATTGCATAAAGTTACCTCCTTTGCCGTGATTCGTTT
>CARDPF010000072.1 GCA_948960675.1 uncultured Eisenbergiella sp. | reverse complement strand
GCTATTACGATCCGGACAAGGGGACGGTCACGGTAGACGGTGTGCCGGTGGGAAGGTATGGGAGCACTTACGGTTGTGTCACTGTGGTGCGGCAGGAGGCGGTTCTGTTTTGCGATACCCTGCGCAATAACCTTACCATGTATCAGGATGTGGAGGATGCCCGCCTGATGGAACTGTTAAAAAGTGTCGGACTGGAACGGTATGCAAAGCGGGAAGCCTTGGATACTGTGGTGGCCGAAGGCGGCGCGAATTTTTCCGGCGGGGAGAAAAAGCGGATTTGCCTGGCACGGGCCCTGCTGCGCAAAACGGACGTGCTGGTGCTGGACGAGCCGCTGGCGAATCTGGATAGGGAAACCGCCGACAGAATCGAGGATTTGATCTTGGCTGTTTCGGACAGGACGGTACTGGTAGTTTCCCACCAATTTTCCAAAGAAAAAACCGGTGCTTTCGACCGGGTAGTAAATCTGTAAAAGAACCAAAACACGCGCCGGGCAAAACTGCCCGGCGCGTTGTGCGCCCCCGCAGGCTGCCGGGAAACCGTTCGTTACTATTCACGGCCCAATGTCATTAAGTTTAGCCATGGATCCGGGCAGCGTGCCGATAGGCTGGGGATGGAAATTTAGCAGCAGGGCAGTCCTCTTGCCGGGCAGGCGCATCCAAAACTGTACTAGGTACAGCATGCGCATGTTCACATGTAAAACAGGGAATTTCACCAAAACGCCGTTCCATTCCAAACAACCGGAAAGCGCGGAAACTCGCTGCGCTCAAACAGTCCGCGTTTTCCGGTCGGAATGGAATGTCGTTTTGGGAAATTCCGCTGTTTTACATGCCACCATGCGCATGCTGTACCTAGTACAGTTTTGGATGCGCCTGTCCGGCAAGAGGACTGCCCTGCTGCTAAATTTCCGCCCCCAGCCTATCGGCATGCTGCCCGGACCCATGGCTAAACTTAATGACATTGCCCGTGAATAGTAACAACCGTTCCTTGATTTCCGTGGCAAGCCCATATTTGGAATTGAAAAAGGGGCGTGAAGAGTGTATAATCTTTTTGATGTTTGTTGTGTGGCGGCGATAGGGGATGATAAAGGGGGATGCAGCAATGTTACAGCAGGTTGTAAATGCGCCTGGCAGTATAATATTCAGGGAGGTTCCGGTCCCGGAAGCAAAAGAGGGACAGGTTTTGATCAGGATCCATAAAATCGGGATTTGCGGTACGGATATCCGTGTGTTTGAAGGAAAGTACCCGTCCATTGCTTACCCGGTAACGCAGGGAAGGGAGGCCGCAGGGGAAATCGTGGAGGTGGGATGCGGCGTGCAGAATCTTTTTGTGGGACAAAAGGTGACGGTACAGCCCCAGATTACCTGCGGATGCTGCCGGTATTGCGTGGAAGGCAAATATAATCTTTGTGAAAATAAAAAAGTGATGGGTTTTCAGATTCCGGGGATGGCGCAGGAATACGTTGCCGTGGATGCGGAGCGGGTAGCGACTTTATCCCAGGACACAAGTTATGAAGAAGGCACCATGATAGAGCATTTGGCGGTTGCGGTTCATGCGGTAAAGAAGGCAGGCAGCATGGCGGGAAAAAGTGTGCTTGTGCTGGGGGCGGGGCCGATCGGGATTATTACCGGGCAGGTGGCAATGGGAATGGGGGCATCCAAAGTGATGGTCACCGATATCAGCGACGCGCGTCTGGAATTTGCCAAAAAGAGCGGCATTACATTTGGCGTGAATACGGCGGATGCCGGTTTGGGAGAGGCCCTGCTGCACAACTTCGGGGGTGAAAAGGCCGATGTGGTGTTTGACTGTGCCGGGACGAATGAGACGATCGCGCAGGCGATACAGTATGCGGACACCGGCGGGGTGATTGTGCTGGTTGCGGTGTTTCGGGGGCTTGCCAGTGTGGACTTGGCACAGCTGGCGGCAAGGGAATTGAAGCTGCATACGACACAGATGTACCGGAATGCGGATTATCTGGACGCGATCGCTCTGGTGGATGAGGGGCGGGTGAATTTGGAGGTGCTGGTTTCCGGGCATTTTGGGTTCCGGCAGTATGCGGATGCCTACCGGTATTTGATCGAGGGTAAAGATAAAGCGATGAAAGTGATCATAGATGTGTAAGCTGCGGGACGGAAGAACGGTAAGTACCGGACCGGAAATTTCTTTTGTGGAATTTCCGGTTCTTTTTTATGCGATAGGAAACTTTGTTTCCTATCGCATAAAAAAGAATGGTAATGCGTACTCGCGCGCAGAGAAAAAGTTGCCTGCCGGCAACCGCGCTCGACGCGGCGTGTGCGCAAAGCGCACACTTTTTTATGTGATAGGAAATTACATTTCCTGCCCAGGGGGAGATGGACTTGTGTGCAGTGCGCACGGTTTTTTGGCAAATTCCAGAAAAAACAGAATAAAGTTTTGATTATATAAAAATAATAAAAATAAAAGTATTATAATATGGTTGAAAGCTAACAATAAATATGGTAATATCGAGTTGAGGAAATGAATGACAAAATGGAGGGAATGACATGGAGGAATATTTGAAACGGCAGCTGGAGAAAACCCTGTATGTCCATTATCCGCTGGAGGCGGAGGAGGAAAAAGGGGCGGAGGCGGAACTTTTGGCGAGGGAGACGGAAAAAGAACTCGTTTTGTGGGACGGCGCCAGTGAAGAAAAGTGGAGCGCAAAAGGAAAGGGGAGGATTATTTTTTCGGAGGGAACCTTGCAGATTCAAACCAACAGCGTGGAGGATCATTGGCCCGAGACAGAAAACCAAAACGGCATCTATTCCACTTTTGGGGATTATACGGTATATTTGGATTTGGGAGGGATGGATCTGTCGGAATACAATCAGATCTATTTTGAGATGAAGGCGGACTGCGACGGACTCCATAGTCCCATGGTCCGGGTGGGATTTGAAAACGATGGGGAGGTGAAAATACCGGACAGCTATTCGCGGGAAGGGTTTAACGCTGTGGCGCTGGACAACGGGCGCTGGTGCAAAAGAATATGGACGATTACGGAAATTGTCCACGACAGGGTTACAAAGATTTTTTTCCGTTTTCATAAATATGGAAAAGAACTGACCGCCTCCGACGAGATGCGGTTTGAACTGAAAAATATCCGCATGCAGAAAGTGGTGCGTCCGCAGGTTACGAAGGGATGGCAGTGCGAGGAGGAGAAAGCGGTTTTTTCCACCAGCGGCTATTGGACACACGGAGAGAAAACGGCGGTGGCCAATACAAAGGAACGGCGTTTTTGCGTGGTTTGTGCGGATACGGGTAAGGTCTGTCTGGAGAAGGAAATTGGACGGGTACAAAATTTCCTGGGCGATTTTGGGGTCATGGACTTTTCGGAGATCGAAAAGGAGGGAACTTACAGGTTAAAATTCGGCGGCCAGGTAACACAGCCTTTCCGGATCGGGGAAAAAATTTTGGAAAGTGCGATGTGGAGGGTGATTAATTTTCTCTTTTGTGAACGGTGCGGGTTTCCCATACCCGGAAAGCACGGAACCTGCCATCAGGACGTTTTTGTGGAGCACAATGGGGTTCGCATGATTTACGCGGGCGGCTGGCATGATGCGGCGGACGTGTCGCAGCAGACGGTGCAGACGGCGGAAATCGTACATGCGCTTATGGAATGCGCACAGGCGGTAGAAGGGGATAGGGCGTTGTCCTTAAGGCTTTTAGAGGAAGCCGGGTGGGGGATGGATTTTGTGTTGCGGACGCGCTTTGGGGATGGATACCGGGCAAGTTCTGCTGGACACCGGCGCTGGACGGATAATCTGCTGGGAAATTTTGACGACGTACCCGGAAGGCTGCACCGGAATGCTTTTGACAATTACATTATGGCAGGCGTGGAGGCGGCGGGGGCAGGGGCCTTTGCAGATACCAATCCCGAACTGGCGTGGAAATGCAGGGAAGCCGCTAAAGAGGACTTTGCGTTTGCACAGCAGGTTTTTGGGTCGGAGGGAATTCTTCGCCCTTCCTTTGGGGAGCACACTTATAATGCCTGTGAATCGCAGCATTATGCGGCGGCAGCCTGGGCGGCCGCATGTATTTACAAAGAAACCGGGCAGGACGAAATGGAGGAAGCGTGCGCAGGTTTTATGAAAAAACTGCTGGCCTGTCAGGAGAGGGACGGGGTTGCAGGCGGGATCCGCGGGTTTTTCTACCGGGATGAAAGCTGCCGTACGATTGTACACTTTAGCCATCAGGCAAGGGAACATCTTTTTGCACAGGCCATGACAAAGGCGTTGGAAGTATTTTGGCAGCATCCGGACGCGGCGCAGTGGAGGGATGGCATGCTGGCATATGCTTCCTATTTGAAGGAACTGATGGGGTATGCGGCGCCGTATGGCATGATTCCCTCCGGAATTTACTGCGATACGGAACTGGAAGACCAAGAGACCTTTGACCTGGTGCATCCCCATCTGGACTTTGCGGCACAACGGGCGCATTATAAAAAGCAGCTGGAGAACGGGATACCGCTTGGGGAAGGATACTGTATCAAAAACTTCCCGGTGTGGTTTTCTTACCGGGGAAATAATGCGGTACTGCTTTCCATGGGAAAAAGCGCGTCCCTGTTGGGAAAAGCGCTGCAGGATGCAAGGCTGACGGAGATTGCGAGGGGACAGATGTACTGGATTGCGGGAAAAAACCCCTTCGGAAACTCTTTTATATACGGGGAAGGCAGTGGATTCGGAAAGCAATATAACGCGCTGATGGGGGAAATGGTAGGGGAAATGCCGGTGGGGACACAGACACAGGAGGATGAGGACATCCCCTATTGGCCCATGGCCAACATTGCCTGCTACCGGGAGGTCTGGACAACGGTTGCGGGGCGCTGGCTCTGGGTGGCGGCGGATCTTTATCAGGAATGAAAGGAAAGCGGGAATGAAAGCAGAACTGCAAAGGGAATTGGAAACGCCGTGTCTGGTGATCGACATGGAAAAGGCCGGGAAAAATATCGGGGAAATGCAGCGGCAGATACAGGCCTGCGGCTGCAGGCTCCGGCCCCATATAAAAACCCACAAAATGCCGTTGTTTGCCAGAATGCAAATAGCGGCGGGCGCACAGGGGATTACCTGTGCAAAAGTTTCGGAGGCGGAGGTCATGGCCGAAGGCGGCTGTGAGGATATTTTTATCGCATATCCGATGGTTGGTGATTTTAGGATCCGGCGTGCCCTGCGGCTGATGCGGCGTGTCAAGAGACTGATTTTGGCAGTGGACAGCCTGGAAGGGGCAAAGCAATTGGATCTGGCGGCGCAGGAAGCGGGGGTTATGGCGGAAGTACGCCTGGAAGTGGACACGGGTGCGAAACGTACCGGCGTTTTGGAGGCCGAGGCGGTTGGGCTGGCAAAGGCCGTAAACGCCATGGGGCATTTGCGGCTGACGGGAATCTACACTTTTAAGGGAATGGTGTATCAGGGGCAGGGAACCTGCGACAGAAAAAAAGCGGGGGAGGAAGAAGGGCTCCTTATGGGGCGTCTGGCGCAAAACATGCGCAGCGCAGGGATTTTGATAGAGGATGTGAGCGCGGGTTCCAGCCCCACCGGCATAGAAGCGGCAGCCACCGGGCTGGTAAACGAGGTACGGCCCGGTACTTACATTTTTAAGGACAGGATGATGTGTGAGGAGGGTGTGGCGTCAAGGGAAGAAATTGCGGCCAGGTATTTTGCCACCGTGGTCAGCACCCCGTGTGAGGAATATGCCGTGATTGACGGTGGTACGAAGACGTTTCCCACGGATATTCTTTTGGGACAGCCGCCTTACTATTATGATTCCTACGCCGAGGTGGAAAACAGGCCGGATCTGAAGCTGTGCAGGATGAATGAGGAACACGGGATTTTGACGGGCAGTACGGGCAAAACCGGACTGAAGGTTGGGGATGTGCTTGCCCTGTTTCCGGTTCATGTATGTACTGCCGTAAACTTGCAGAATGTGGTATACTTAGACTATGGAAACTTTCTGCAAAAGGAACGTGTGGCGGCCAGGGGAATGCTGGTCTGACGGAGGCTTTTATGAGGACATTGCTTACAAACGGAATGATATGTGACGGCGGCAAAAGCAAACCGTACCGGGCGGATGTGCTGATAGAAGGGGGACGGATATGCCAAATCGGGAAATGCCCGGACGTATCCGCAAAACGCGTGGATGTGGCGGGATGCATCGTTGCGCCGGGATTTATCGACATGCACCGGCACTGCGACGCCGCTGTGCTTGCGGATAAGGATTTCGGGACGATTGAACTGCGGCAGGGGATTACCGGCGTGGTCGGGGGAAATTGCGGCATGGGCATTTTCCCTGCTGTAGGAGGGCATAAAGAGGAAATTTACCGCTTTGTGGAGCCCTGTCTGGGAAAGATCCCACAAACATGGGAATTTTCTTCCTATGGGGCGTATCAGGAGGGGCTGAGGGACATGGATATCCCGGTCCATCTGGGCAGCATGGTGGGAACGGGAACCGTGAAAGCTGCTGTGAGGGGCTATCAGGCGGGGCCGTTTACCCCTGGGGAATTGGATAGGGCGGCCGGATATATCAGGGAAGCGTTGGAAGAAGGGGCCCTGGGTGTATCCATGGGCATTATGTATCAGCCGGAGTGCTATTCTTCCAGGGAAGAAATGCTGTATCTGCTCAAAGCGGCCGCGCCGTTTCAGCGCCCGCTGGTGTGCCATATGCGCGGGGAGGGCGACCTTTTGCTTTCCTCGGTGCAGGAGGTTGTGGGATTGTGCCGGGAGGCGCAGCTGCCGCTGCACATCAGCCATTTCAAGGTAACGGGCATAAAAAACTGGAACCGGACGATTGCGGCGGCCATTGAGGTCATAGAGGAGGCCAGGGATGCAGGGCAGGACGTGACCGCCGATTTTTATCCCTATTGCTGTGGTTCGACGACCCTGTTGAGCCTTTTGCCGCCGTCCCTTATGAGCGGCGGTTTGGAGGAGGCCCTTTTGCGGATTGGCAACAAGCAGGGATGGGGCCTGCTGCAAAAAGAACTGTATGCCAAAAATGACGGCTGGGAGAATATGGTGGAAGCGATTGGCTGGGGGCGGATTGTAATCAGTTCGGTGTCCGGGGAGAAAAACCGCCGTATGCAGGGGCTGGATTTTGAGACTGCCGCCCAAATGGGCGGTTACGGGGATCCGGCAGAACTGATGGCGGATCTGCTGTGCGAGGAGAAAGGGAATGTGGGGATCATCGTGCAAAGCATGGCGCAGGCGGATGTGGACAGGGTGGCGAAACTGCCCTACACAATGTTGATCTCCGACGCCCTTTACGGGGGAGGGGACAGCCCGCACCCCCGGCTGTACGGGGCTTTCCCGAGGCTGCTGCGGGACTTTGTAAGAGACCGCAGGGTACTTACGCTGGAAGAAGCGATCAGGAAAATGACGTCGATGCCGGCCAAAAGGCTGGGACTTAAAGGCAGGGGCCGCATTGCGGTGGGCGCCCATGCGGATTTGGTGGTTTTTGACCCGCAGGCAATACGGGACCGGGCTACCTACGAAAATCCGAAACAGCTGGGGGAAGGGATTGCCGGTGTGTTTGTGGATGGCTGCAGGGTAGTGGAAAATGACAAAAGAATCGGGAAGGTGCGGGCCCAAATGTTAAAGCCATAACAGGGCGAAGGAGGTTTTGGATGAGAGACGTATATAAAATATTGGAGGAGATGGGGATGCAGCTTCCGGCTGCCCCCCAAAAAGGAGGCGTTTACCGGCCGGCCGTACGCTTTGGAAAAAACCTGGTTTATGTTTCAGGGTGCGGGCCGGCGGGGGCTGTCCCGGTAAAGGGGATTCTGGGAAGGGAATTTTCAAAGGAGGAAGGGGTGGAATTTTCACGGGGCGCCATGCTCAATGTCCTTGCCGTGTTGGAGCGTGAGATCGGGGATTTGAATTTGGTGAGGCAGCCGGTCAAGATTACCACGTTTGTGGCCGGTACCGATACTTTTTATGAGCAGCCTTATGTGGCAAACGGCGGTTCGGAATTATTGGCGGCCCTGTTTGGGGAGAACTTAGTTCCGAGCCGCTCTGCGATAGGGGTCAGTGCGCTGCCCGGAAATATACCGGTGGAAACGGAAGCTTTGTTTGAACTTGCGGGGGAATAAAGAGGCGTCGTTATATTGTGTTGTATAAATGTGTAAAAGGGAACGCTTCCGGGCTTTGGCTCCGGAAGCGTTCCCTTGCAATTTTTGATAAGGGGGTAACTTTTGGCAAATCAGTCGGCGCGTCCGTTTGCGTCGAAGAAAGCGTTGATCTGCCGCTCCACCTCTTCCCGGCATTTCTCGAGGCCGGCATCTTTGGAGCGTTTTACATAATCCTCGTAAGCAGCGTCCACATCGTCCACAATGCCTACGTTAAGGGGATAGCCGTACTCAATGCGGATCTGATTGACAGCGGTGTATTCCGCGCTGATGGGCGTCTGGTCGAATACGAAGCCGGCTAAAAGATTGGGCTGCTCAATGGCTTCCATCTTGGCCTGCAGGGCGGCCTTTCCCTCCCATTCGTTCACCTTGGGGATCTGGAAGGCGGCATCGTTAAACAGGTGGCCGGGGAAATAATTGAATTTGTCCACGGCAGGATCTGCAAGAATGCTATCGTCATAACAGCCGTCGGTAATCTGGTAATGGACACCCTCGATTCCCCAGTTCATCAGACGCCAGATATCCTCATGGGTGTGCACGTAGTCGATGAGCATGAGCGCACGCTCCGGGTTCTCTGCGTTGCGGCCTATGGAAATCAAATTACCGGTGGGATCCGCAACCGGAAGCACTGTGTCGGGATTGATCGTGCAGTAAGGAATAAAATTGAGTTCCCAGTCGGAATGCTCAGCCTCGGTCTGGGGAATCAGGTAGGAATAGTTCCAGAACTGCCCCACAAAGGAAGCTGCGGCCTTGCCGTTTATGACGGAGTACACGCCCCAGTCGTTTTTGGATAGCACATCCTTAGGCCAAAAACCCCTGTCCGAAAAATCTTTCATGACATACATATATTCTTTATATTCCGGAAGTTCAATGGTGCATAAAACCTTTCGGGGATTGGCCGGGTCGATGACGAAGTTGGAATTCTTGCCGCCCATGGTGTCAACGATCTGGTATTTGGTCAGCGGGATGAAGGAATTGCCGTATACCATGGCCTGGCTGTCATCGGAGGGTAGAAGGTCGGTTTCATTGTCCTTGATGGCCTGCAGGAAGGTGGCAATATCATCCATGGATTTGATTTCCGGGCAATTGTATTTTTTGCGGAGATCCTCACGGTAGAAAAATGCCGTTTCGGAGCGGTCGCCGCCGGTAGAAGGAATGCCGTAAATCTTACCGTTGACACGGACGGAGTCCCAAAGTTCCGAGAATTCCTCCCAAATGTGCGGCGCGTAAACCGGGAGAAGGTCATCCAGGGCCATAAAGGCGCCTTTGGTGGCATGATCCGTATAGTTTAGCCAGTTTGCCGCATGGATCATGTCATATTTTTCACCGGAAGCCAGCGCCAGCTGGTAATTGTTTGCGTAATCGTTGCCCGACGCATAAGTGCGGTCGATGGTGGCGTTTACGGCATCCTTGACCGCGGCGTTTAAAACCGGATAGTATTCGTCGGCTTTGCTTTGATCCAGCGGGGCATCCGAGATGGAGAACATACGCAGCGTCACTTCCTTGCTGGTGTCAAGCGCCGGTTCGGCTTTGGGTTCGGAGGCGGCCGCCGTTTCGCTGTCCCCAGAGGCATTGGATGCTGCAGGCTCGGACGGCGCCGTGTTTGGCGTCTGGCCCGAATTTCCGCAGCCGATCAGCGAAGAAGCGAGAAGCGCAGTGGAAAGAACGGTTCCTAAAACTCTTGTTGCAATTCGTTGTTTCATTTTTCTCCTCCTGTTATATGATGGTTGTGATTCTGTCTTACAAACTGCATTATAGCATGGATCAGGTGACAATTCAATAGAAAAACTAAAAAAATATTAGAAAATGTAGCAAAACAAGATTAAAAGTATGAAAATGTAAGTTTGGTGGAATATTTGTGAAAAAGTGGTAAAATCTTCAAATAATGCTGAAAAAATGTTCAAAATAGTAAAAAATAAGGAATACTGTTAGGGAAAAGGGGAAAACAAACACAAAAAAGGAAATAAAAACTTGAAAAAAGTAATTGCCAATGGAAAAGGTTTGTGGTAGCATATACCTAATAAAAAGTTTGATTTTGAAAACAAGAAGGAAAGGAGCGCTTATGAAAAAGAAAAAGGGGAAAGGAAGGGCCGTTGGGGGCGGAAAGGGAAAAGGGGGATTTTTCTCGGAAATATGGAAGAAGAGAACCTTATATGCGATGGTGCTGCCCGCCATTATTTATTTCGTATTGTTTTCCTATATCCCGATGTGTGGGATTTATTATGCTTTCATTAATTATAACTATGTGGGTGGCCTGTTTCACAGTCCGTTTGTCGGATTGGCGAATTTCAAATATTTTTTCCACGGAGGAATGGATTCCCCTGTCTGGACGCTGACAAAGAATACGGTTTTGTACAATATAGTGTTCATTTTCCTGGGAAACGCGCTGCAATGCCTGGTGGCGGTTCTCCTGACGGAAATGACAGGGAAGTTTTTCAAGAGGTTTTCCCAGTCCTCGATCCTGCTTCCGTATTTTGTATCCTTTGTGGTGGTGGGGACAATCGCTTATAATCTTTTTAATTATGAATTCGGCGTGGTAAACGCAATTCTGGGAAAGCTGGGTTTGGAAGCGGTGAATTTCTATTCCACACCGGAAATCTGGCCCTTCATTATTGTGCTCTTTCATTTATGGAAGGGAATCGGGTACGGAACGATCGTATACCTGGCAGCCATCATGGGAATCGACCGGGAGATTTATGAAGCGGCCAAGATCGACGGGAGCAATGTTTTTAAGGAAATCCGTTATATTACGCTGCCCCTTTTAAAACCTACCTTCATCATGCTGGTTTTGTTCAATTTGGGCGGCATCATGCGGGGACAGTTTGAACTGTTTTACCAGCTGGTGGGAAGGAACGGCCAGCTGTTTCCCACGACGGATATCATTGATACCTATATTTACCGCTCGCTGACGATCAATTTTAATGTAGGGGTTTCTACGGCGGCGGGGCTGTACCAGTCGGTATTTGGCCTGGTGATCGTGTTGTTTACCAACCATATGGTAAAGCGCATCGATCCGGACAACGCATTGTTTTAGGGAAGGAGGATAAGACAGACATGCATAAAAAGAAAATGGAGCCGGAAAGGCTGGTTTTTAACCTGATCGCATATGGGGTGGTTGTGGTTTTGACCTTGGCAAGCATACTTCCGTTTCTGATGATTATTTCCGGGTCTCTCTCTTCCACGCAGTCCATTATGAAAAACGGATATTCCCTTTGGGTGCAGGATTTTACCCTGGATGCATACCGGATGGTATTCCGGTTTCCGCAGGAAGTGGGGAGGTCGTATTTGGTCAGCATTTTTGTGACGGCCGTGGGAACCGTTCTGGGGCTTTTTATCATGACGATGGCGGGCTATGTGCTGCAGCGAAGGGATCTGCGCTATTCCGGTCAAATTGCGTTTTTCTTTTATTTTACGACGCTGTTTAGCGGAGGGCTGGTGCCATGGTATATGCTGATTTCCAAAATGGGATTGAAGGAATCGGTGTGGAGCCTGGTTTTTCCCATGATGTGCAGTCCGTTTAACATATTGCTCATCCGCAATTTTATGAAACAGATACCGGAGTCCCTTACGGAGTCCGCCAGAATCGACGGGGCCGGGGATTTTTACATATTCCGGAAAATCATAGTACCGCTGTCAAAGCCGATTTTGGCGACGGTGGGCCTGTTTTTGGCGCTGGCCTACTGGAATAACTGGTATCTGGCATCGCTGTTTATCAACGATGTGAATTGATGGCCCCTGCAGTATAGGCTGCACAGAATCCTGACGGCGGCCATGGCGGTTGCGCAGGGCGGCGCGGAAAACTTTGTCAATGCGGCCATCCCGACGGAGACGGTGAAGCTGGCCAATGCCGTGATCGCGACGGGGCCCATTGTGCTTTTGTATCCTTTTTTGCAGAAGTACTTTGTGCAGGGCATTACCATCGGGGCGGTAAAGGGATAAGGAATGAAGAATCGAAAAACAGGAGGAAAAAAATGATCGACGGTGGAGTGGAAATCATGGAACTGCCCGCAATCAGCGGGTTTTTGGAGGAGCTTTCTGCGCATGTGGGGAAATG
>CARDPF010000071.1 GCA_948960675.1 uncultured Eisenbergiella sp. | reverse complement strand
GCTGCCACGCCTGCCGACGTAATGCCTGAGTCCATGTCTAAACGAAATGACATTGGGCCGTGAATGGTAACGAACTGTTACCATTTTTTCGGAATTAGTTTGGGAAGCGGTTGTGCTCCTTTTAAAAATCTGGTAAAATCTTAGCGTGTGTTTGAAAAGCAAACATGGTTTTGGGCGATGGGAGACGGCAGGAAGGGGACAGCGGTCTGGGGGTGTTTGGAGTGTTGCGGAAAATGCGGAGGAGAGCGGATGGGCATTTATGACAGGTTGAATGACAGGCAGAGGGAAGCGGTTTTTCGGACAAAGGGGCCGGTGCTGATTTTGGCGGGCGCGGGCAGCGGCAAGACCCGGGTGCTGACCCACAGGATTTCCTATTTGATAGAGCACGAAAATGTACGACCATGGAATATTATGGCGATCACCTTCACGAATAAGGCGGCGGGGGAGATGCGGGACAGGGTGGACAGCCTGATCGGGCATGGGGCGGATCAGGTATGGGTTTCCACTTTCCATTCCTCCTGCGTGCGGATCCTGCGAAGGTACATAGACCGGCTGGGATATGATACGAATTTTACCATTTACGATACCGATGACAGCAAAAGCATTATCAAGGAAGTATGTAAAAGGCTACAGGTGGATACCAAGCTTTATAAAGAAAAAAGCCTGATGGCGGCGATTTCCTCCGCGAAGGATAAACTGGTTTCCCCGGAAAAATATGAGCAGCAGACGATGGGGGATTTCGGGAAAAAGAAGATTGCGGAGGTTTACCGGGAATACCAAAAGACCTTAAAAAAGAACAACGCGCTGGACTTTGACGACCTGATTGTCAAGACGGTGGAGCTTTTCCAGACGTGTCCGGATGTGCTGGATTATTACCAGGAAAGATTTCTCTATATCATGGTGGACGAATATCAGGATACCAACATGGCGCAGTTTGAGCTGGTGCGGCTGTTGGCGGCCAAATACCGCAACCTTTGTGTGGTGGGGGATGACGACCAGTCCATTTACAAATTCCGGGGAGCGGACATTAAGAATATTTTGGATTTTGAAAAGGTGTTTCAGGAGGCTGCGGTCATCAAGCTGGAACAAAACTACCGTTCCACCCAGCGGATTTTGGATGCGGCCAATCAGGTGATCCGCAATAATACGGAGCGGAAGGAAAAGGCGCTTTGGACAGGAAAAGGGGAGGGCAGCCTGGTTGGTTTTCGGCAGTTTGACACCGCATACGAGGAGGCAGAATACATCGCGGATGAAATTGCCCGCAGCCAGAGAAAGCAGGAGGCGCAGTTTTCGGACTGTGCGGTTTTGTACCGGACCAATGCGCAGGCGCGCCTGCTGGAGGAGCGTTTTATTGTGGAGGGAATTCCCTATGATGTGGTAGGCGGGGTAAATTTTTATGCCCGCAGGGAAATCAAGGATATTCTGGCGTATTTGAAAACCATTGATAACGGACAGGATGACCTGCAGGTACGGCGGATTATCAATGTGCCCAGACGGGGTATCGGCGCGGCGACGATCAACAAGGTGCAGGCTTATGCGGAGGAAAACGACATGAGCTTTTATGACGCGCTGCGGCAGGCAGACCAGATTCCGGGGCTTTTACGCGCCGCCGTGAAACTGGAGCCCTTCGTGACGCTGATTCAGTCTTTCCGGGCAAAACTGGAATTTTACACACTGGAACAGCTGGTCAATGATGTCATTTCTTCCACCGGGTATGTCAAAGAACTGGAGGAATCGGATGACGAGGATGCGGAAGACCGCATCAATAACATCAACGAACTGATCAGCAAGGTGGTGGCGTTCGAGGCGGTGCATGAAAACGCCTCCCTCAGCGGCTTTTTGGAGGAGGTGGCGCTGGTTGCGGATATCGACGGGGTAGAGGCGGACGGCGGGAAGGTGCTTTTGATGACGCTGCATTCCGCCAAAGGCCTGGAGTTTCCCTGTGTGTATCTGGCAGGCATGGAAGACGGTATTTTCCCCAGTTACATGAGTATTATGGCCGATGATCCCTGCGCCGTGGAGGAAGAGAGACGCCTGGCCTATGTGGGGATTACCAGGGCGAAAGAAAAACTGACGCTGACCTGCGCCAGATCCCGCATGATACGGGGAGAGACCCAGTATAATCCGGTCAGCCGCTTTGTGCGGGAAATTCCGGGGGATTTGCTGGACCGTCCGGTTCCGGGCAATAAACGGTACCGGATGGCGGAGGATGAGGAGGAAAGCTACAGCGGCTTTTCGGGCTTTACCGGCCATTTAGGGCCGGATAAAGACAGGCAGGACACCGGGGGAGGCCATAACAGCGGGCCTTTCGGAAGCTTTGGCGGACAGAAGACGGACAGCCCTGGGGACGGTAAATGGAACCGCGCTGCCGCCGCCATGCCGGGAAGCTTTGGGAGCGGTGCGGCCCGTGGTTTTGGGGCTTCTGCCTTTGCGGGCGGGCAAAAACCGAAAGCGGTGGTGCGCCAAAAGCGTACGGCGGAGGAAAACAAGCCCTTTATCGCAAAGGGGATCGGCAGCCTGCAGGGAGTCGGAGGACTTACGAAGGGTGTGGGAAAGCCCCAAAAGCCGGATTACGGCGTGGGCGACCGGGTATGGCATATAAAATTTGGGGAGGGGACGGTGACGGACATTGCGGACGACCCCAGGGATTATAAAGTGACCATCGAGTTTGACGGGGCAGGCCAAAAAATCATGTATGCCGCCTTTGCAAAACTGAAAAAATTATAAATTTCAACTTTTTCATAGTAAAATCAGCCAATCGGTGGTATGATAACAATAACAAAACTGAAACGCATTTGCCTGTGCACCAAAGAGGGGGATGCAGGCGGGGAAAGGAAGGGGATCAGGATGGCAAAGATGGATGAACTGCTCGAAGTGCTCAAGACGAGGGAACTGCGTAAAAAGGAAGAGGATAAGAAGAAAAACTGCCTCGTCTGGATATTGGCGATTTTGGGTGCGGTTGCGGTGATCGCGGGAATCGCATACGCGGTGTACCGGTATATGACGCCGGATTATCTGGATGATTTTGACGACGATTTTGATGATGACTTTGAGGATGAGGACGAAGAGTCTGAGGAGGAAGCGGCAGAAGAATCCAAGACGGAAGAGGCAGCGGATACGGATGCCAAAGCCGATACCGAGGCGACGGAGAACTAATTGGATAACGGATAAGGTTTGCAGTCCATCAGCCCCATCAGACGTACCGTCACAGCATTGTATTTGTTGTACGGCGCTTGGCGGGGCTGTGTTTTTGTGAGATGATACCGTGGGGTGCCCGGATTGGCGGGAATGGCGGCTGCGGGAGGGCGCCCGGCAGGCCGGGGGATAGGAAGGATTGTGTGAAAAAAGGACAGATCAGGACAGGTTTGGTGGAAGATTTAAAATTTCCCAATAAGGCGGTGGTACGGCTGGATGGGGAATCTGGGGAAAGCGCTGCAGCGGACAACAAAACCGGGCCGGATGCGGGGGAGGTTTCGGAATATTGTACGGTAAAAGGGGCCCTGCCGGGACAGCGTGTGTCGCTGGCGGTGACAAAAGTCAGAAAAGGAAAAGGGGAAGGACGTCTTAAGGAAGTTTTGGAAAAATCCCCCTTGGAGACCGGCGACGGATGTATGCACGGCGGTATTTGCGGGGGCTGCGCTTATATTTCCATGCCTTATGCGGAAAGCCTCAAAATCAAGGAACGGCAGGTACACGATCTTTTGCTCCCCGTATTGGAAAAGCAAAAAAGCCCCTGGGTACTGGAACCGATCAAACCGAGTCCGGTTTGCTTTGGATACCGCAACAAAATGGAATTTTCCTTTGGGGATGAGGTTAAAGACGGGCCGCTGGCTTTGGGAATGCATAAAAGGGGCAGCTTTTATGACGTGGTATCGGTGGAAGACTGCCGGATCGTGGATGGCGATTACCGAAAAATCCTGCGCGCCACGCTGGCATATTTTACTGCGCAAAAGCTTCCCTTTTACCACCGGTACAGCCATGAAGGATACCTGCGCCACCTTCTGGTGCGGAAAGCGTCGCAGACCGGCCATATTTTGATTGCGCTGGTCACGACCACACAGCTGCAGTTTGATTTGTGCAGGTGGAGGGAGATGCTGCTGGGCCTGCCGCTGGAAGGAACCATTGACGGGATCCTCCATATACAAAACGATTCCGTGGCAGATACCGTGCAAAGCGACCGGACGCAGGTTTTGTACGGGCGGGACTTTTATTATGAAAAGCTGTTGGGCCTTACCTTCAAAATCTCCACCTTTTCCTTTTTCCAGACCAATACTTATGGCGCGGAGGTGCTTTACCGGACGGTGCAGGAGTATATCGGGCGTTTTTCGGACAAGGACGGAAAGCCGTCAAGCGTGGTGTATGACCTTTACAGCGGTACCGGTACCATTGCCCAGCTGATGGCTCCGGTGGCAGGGAAGGTAATCGGTGTGGAAATCGTCGGGGAGGCGGTGGAGGCGGCACGGGAAAATGCAGCGTTGAATCAGTTGCATAACTGCGAGTTTATTGCGGGGGATGTGCTGCAGGTGTTGGATACGATTGCGGAAAAGCCGGATTTTATTATTCTGGATCCGCCCCGGGACGGGGTTCACCCAAAGGCCCTGCGCAAGATCATCGCGTATGGGGTGGAACGGATGGTTTATGTATCCTGTAAGCCGACCAGCCTTGCGCGGGATTTGGAGGTGCTGTTGGGGAACGGGTATGCGGTGGATAGGTGCGTGCCGATTGACCAGTTCCCGTTTACGGGCAATATAGAAGTTGTGTGTTTGCTTTCCAAACTTCATGCAAAACAGAATATGGGAGTGGAAATCGGTGGGATGGATTTAACTGCGGCGGAGAAAACAAGATAAAAAGCTGGGGTGCACGTTTTGGGGATAATATTCAGGTAATTGTTCTATTAAAAACCGTGGATAAGATTTCAAGATAATCAAATTATTTTTGTTGACAAACATAAAAAGCAGTGGTATACTGCAATACAATTTAATAATTCAAACCGTTGAAGCGGAGATAACGGCAATGATGCCTTTACAGAGAGCCTGTGATGCTGGGAATCAGGCAGGAAACAAGTTGTCAAATGGACCGCTGAGGGCGCAGTCAAATGTGGTTTTCACAAAGTATTCTGCGACGTTTCAGGCAGACGTCATATGCCGGGGATATGTTGGTATCCTGCTAAGCGCACGGGTTTTGCCGTGAATACAAGGTGGCACCGCGGATAGTGTCGTACATTCCAAAATTGTACGTGATTCGTCCTTGACAGATGGAAGCAGTCTGTCAGGGGCGTTTTTGTTTTTACTCCTTTGACGGACCTGTATCCCGTATCCATTATGATGCCGGGTAAAAACAGGTGATTCACAATTTCATAAATATAAAAAGGAGATAAAAGCCATGATTAAAGAAGCAATCGTTAAAATTGTCAATAAGGGGGATCTCACCTATGAGGAGGCATATGCCGTCATGAATGAGATCATGAGCGGTGAAACGTCACCGACGCAGAATGCCGCTTTTCTTGCAGCCCTTTCCACCAAGAGCGCGAGGGCGGAAACGACGGACGAAATTGCCGGATGTGCCGCGGCCATGAGGGCGCATGCAGTCAAAGTCGAAACCGGAATGGAATTGTTTGAAATTGTGGGAACAGGCGGCGACAATGCCCACAGCTTTAATATTTCCACCACTTCTGCGCTTGTCGCGGCGGCAGGCGGCATGAAAGTGGCCAAGCACGGCAACCGTGCGGCATCGTCCCGGTGCGGGACGGCGGACTGTCTGGAGGCCCTCGGCGTCAATATTTCGCAAAGCCCTGCAAAATGCGTTGAACTGCTCGACAAGGTCGGCATGTGTTTCTTTTTTGCACAGAAATATCATGCCTCAATGAAGTATGTCGGCGCGATTCGCAAAGAGTTGGGATTCCGTACCGTATTTAACATTCTCGGACCGCTCACCAATCCCGGAACGCCCTCCATGCAGCTTCTGGGTGTGTACGACGAGTATCTTGCCGGGCCGCTGGCCCGGGTGCTGATCAATCTGGGCATCAAGCGCGGTATGGTGGTATACGGCCAGGACAAGCTGGATGAAATTTCTGTGAGCGCGCCCACTACGGTCTGCGAAATCCGGGACGGTTGGTTTAAATCTTACGTCATCACGCCGGAGGAGTTCGGATTTGCACGTTGTACAAAGGACGACCTAAAGGGCGGCGTACCGGAGGAAAATGCGAAAATCACGATGGCAATCCTAAATGGGGAAAAGGGGCATAAAAGAAACGCCGTTTTGATGAACGCCGGCGCCGCGCTTTATATTGGCGGTAAGGCGGGCAGTATGAAAGACGGTATTGCCCTTGCCGCAGAACTCATTGATTCCGGCAAGGCCCTTGAAACATTGCATGGACTTATAAAAGTCAGCAATTGTCAGGAGGAGGCATGACAATCTTGGACCGGCTTGCCGGTCATGCAGGGCAGAGGGTAGCCGAGGCGAAAAAGGGAATATCCCTGGAGGAAATCAGGCGGCAGGCCTTATCCCTTCCCGGAGGGGGCTTTGCTTTTGAAAACGCCCTGAAAAATCCGGGACTTTCCTTTATCTGCGAGTGCAAAAGGGCGTCCCCGTCAAAAGGATTGCTTGCCCCCGGTTATGAGTATCTAAAAATTGCCAAAGAATATGAAGCGGCAGGAGCGGACTGCATCTCGGTGCTGACCGAGCCAAAGTGGTTTCTTGGCAGCAGGGAGCACTTAAAGGAGATTGCCCAAACCGTTTCCGTTCCGTGCCTGCGTAAGGATTTTACGGTGGACGCATATATGATCTATGAAGCGAAGGTGCTGGGAGCCTCGGCAGTGCTGCTGATCTGCGCCATACTGGATGAAGGACAGATCCGGGAATATCTGGCCATTTGCAACGAACTGGGGCTTTCTGCGTTGGTGGAGACACACGATGAGGCGGAAGTAAGCGTGGCAGTAAAAGCAGGGGCGCGTATGATCGGCGTCAATAACCGCAGCCTGAAAGATTTTTCGGTGAATGTGGATAACAGCAAAAGGCTCCGGGAACGGATCCCCCCTGATGTGCTGTTTGTTTCCGAAAGCGGTGTGAGGAATGCAGAGGATGTGGAAAAACTCCGTGAAATCGGCGCGGATGCGGTACTGGTCGGCGAAGTTTTGATGCGGGCGGCGGATAAAAAGGATATGCTGTCCAAACTGCGGGGACAGGTTCCATGTGCAGCCGCTTTCCATGGCGGGCAGGAAGGATAGGTTGAAAAACCATATGCGGCAGTTTTTCAACCGGGAATTTATGCCCTCTAAAGCGGGCAGGAAGGATATAATGACAAAGATTAAGCTATGCGGACTGTCCAGGCCTTGCGATATGGAAGCTGCAAACGCGTTAAGGCCCGAATATATCGGTTTTATATTTGCCCCGGAAAGCCGCCGGTACATTTCGCCGTGGAGGGCATTGGCACTCAGGCAGATGCTTGCCCCCACAATCCGGGTGGTGGGGGTGTTTGTGGATGAACGGCCCGAAAAGATTGCCGATATGGGAAACCAGGGGATAATCGACGTTATCCAGCTGCACGGCAGCGAGGACGAAGATTTTATCATGCAGCTGCGGCAGCGCACGGATAAACCGATTATCAGGGCTTTCCGGGCCGAAAAGGCGGAGGACATCATAAATGCCGGAGGGAGCAGGGCAGACTATATTTTGCTTGATTCGGGTGCGGGAACAGGGACGGCGTTTGACTGGGGGCTGATACAAAGCATAAAAAGACCGTATTTCCTTGCCGGGGGGCTTTCCCCTGACAATGTGGGGGATGCCGTCGCAAGGCTGCGCCCTTTTGCGGTGGATGTCAGTTCGGGAATTGAGACCGGCGGGGTAAAAGACCAGACAAAAATGGCGGCGTTTGTTGCCGCTGTCAGAAAGGAAGATAAAAGATGACAAATCCAAACGGACGCTTCGGCATTCATGGCGGGCAGTATATCCCTGAAACGCTGATGAATGCAGTCATAGAATTGGAAGAAGCATATAACCACTATAAAAATGATCCTGCATTTAACCGGGAACTTACCGGACTTTTGCAGGCGTATGCCGGGAGGCCTTCCAGACTGTACTATGCGGAAAAAATGACAAAGGACCTTGGCGGTGCAAAAATTTATTTAAAGCGGGAGGATCTCAACCATACAGGCGCCCATAAAATCAACAATGTGCTCGGGCAGGCCCTTCTCGCAAAGAAAATGGGGAAAACCCGTTTGATTGCGGAAACCGGGGCCGGCCAGCACGGCGTTGCAACAGCCACCGCCGCTGCGCTGATGGGCATGGAATGTGTGGTATTTATGGGAGAAGAAGATACCGTCCGTCAGGCGCTTAATGTGTACCGTATGCGCCTGCTTGGCGCAAAGGTGGTTCCCGTAAAAACGGGTACGGCGACTTTGAAAGACGCGGTTTCCGAAGCGCTGCGTGAGTGGACTTTAAGAATATCCGATACGCACTACTGCCTTGGTTCGGTTATGGGGCCGCATCCGTTCCCGACCATTGTCCGTGATTTTCAGGCAGTCATCTCCATGGAGATTAAGGAGCAGCTTCTTGCAGGGGAGGGCAGACTGCCGGATGCCGTGATTGCCTGTGTGGGCGGGGGATCCAATGCGATCGGTTCTTTTTACCATTTTATCGGGGATGAAAATGTCCGTTTGATTGGCTGCGAGGCGGCCGGAAGGGGGATTGATACCTTTGAAACGGCAGCGACGATTGCCACGGGCAGGCCTGGCATTTTCCATGGCATGAAATCCTATTTCTGCCAGGATGAATTTGGCCAGATTGCCCCTGTTTATTCGGTATCGGCGGGACTGGACTATCCCGGCATAGGCCCCGAACATGCGTATTTGCACGACATCGGCAGGGCAGAATATGTTCCCGTCACCGATGAGGAAGCCGTGAATGCATTTGAATATTTGGCAAGGACGGAGGGCATTATCCCGGCAATCGAATCTGCCCATGCGGTTGCATATGCAAGGAAGGTAGCGCCGGTGATGGATAAAGATAACATTATCGTGATTACCATTTCCGGCAGGGGGGACAAGGATTGCGCCGCCATTGCCCGTTACAGGGGGGAGAATATTTATGAGTAACATCAAAAATGCATTTAAAAACGGAAAGGCTTTCATTGCCTTTATTACTTGCGGTGATCCGGATTTGGAAACGACCAAAGCGGCCGTCCGTGCTGCCGTGCAAAACGGGGCAGACCTGATTGAACTGGGGATTCCGTTCTCCGATCCCACGGCGGAAGGACCCGTGATCCAAGGCGCGAATTTGCGGGCGCTCAATGGCGGCATTACGACGGATCAGGTATTTTCTTTTGTGAAAAGGCTGAGAAAAGAAATTCATGTGCCCATGGTATTTATGACCTATGCCAATGTTGTATTTTCCTACGGCGCAGAACGCTTTTTTTCTGCCTGCAGGGAGGCCGGAGTGGATGGCCTGATCCTGCCTGACCTGCCCTTTGAAGAAAAGGAGGAATTTTTGCCCCTTTGTAGGAGCAACGGCGTTGACTTGGTGTCGATGATAGCCCCTACCTCTGCAAACCGCATCGCGATGATTGCAAAGGAGGCGGAGGGATTTTTGTATATTGTTTCCAGTCTCGGCGTAACGGGGACAAGAAGTGAAATACGGACGGATCTTTCTTCCATCGTAAAAGTGGTAAGGGAAAATACCGGCATTCCATGTGCGATCGGTTTTGGTATCTCGACGCCGGAACAGGCAAAGAAAATGGCCGGCCTGTCCGATGGGGTCATCGTTGGCTCCGCGATTGTCAGGCTGCTTGAAAAATATGGAAAAGACGCGCCCGCGCACATAGGCAGATATGTAAAATCCATGAAGGATGCAATAAGACAGTAACCCCTATGCTCTATGTCACGCTTTGCCGTCCGGTTTTCTGTATAAAGTCATGCAGTTGTCCGGTGCCGGGTTTTCCGGTATCGGGCAAATTTGGTTGGGATTCTTTTGGAAAAAGACTTTGCGAACCGGTGCGGCCGGATATATAATACTTTTAAAAGCACCGGCGCAAAGGAGTGGGAAAAAGTGGATAAACTGACAAAAGAACAGCGGCATAAGAATATGCAGAGCATAAAATCCACAGATACTTCCATCGAGATTCGGCTCAGGAAGGCCTTGTGGCACAGGGGATACCGGTACCGGAAGAATATGAAAAGTCTGCCGGGTAAACCGGATATTGTGTTGACCCGGTATAAGATTGTGATTTTTTGCGATGGTGAGTTTTTCCACGGAAAAGACTGGTACGAGGTTTTGCGCCCGCGTTTGAGAAAAGGAAACAATAGCGAGTTTTGGGAGAAGAAAATCACACGCAATATGGAACGCGACCGGGAAGTGGATCAGAAGCTTTTGTTTCTGGGATGGACAGTGATTCGTTTTTGGGGGGAAGAAATCCAAAAAAACCCGGAGGGGTGCATACGGGTGATTGAAGAAACGATATTTGAGCAGAAAATGCAGGAGACGGAAGGAAATGAGGATTGTGTGTGGTAAGAGGTTGACTTGATTTTTTAGAATCTCTTTACGCTTCTTTCAGAAATTTAAGAACGTTTTTAGGAACCCGACACATAGTGGACACATTTACAGGGTATGATAGTTTTCAGATAGATGAATTACTCACTATCTCCCCCCTCATAAGAAAAATAGGAAACGGCCTGCGGTTGACGTAGGCCGTTTTCCTGCGGTTCCATCCGTGGTATCCAACATCATATCATTTCGTTTAGCCGTGGGCTTTGACAGTACGTCGGCAGGCGTGGCAGCGGCAGGATGGCCCCTTGCAGTGCGGGCAGTTCCTTACGCATGTATACATGCAAAACGGGGAATTTCGCCAAAATGCCGTTCCAGTCCAAACAGCCGGAAAACGCGGAAAACTCGCTGCGCTCAAACAGTCCGCGTTTCCGGCCAGACTGGAACGGCATTTTTTCAAATTCCACCGTTTGCATGCCACCATGCGTAAGGAACTGCCCGCACTGCAAGGGGCCATCCTGCCGCTGCCACGCCTGCCGACGTACTGCCAAAGCCCATGGCTAAACGAATTGACATTGATTCACGGCCCGGGGCCGCTAAGGGTAACCGCTGCATTTGTGCAGATATTTGGCGGGCGAAAATGTTAATGCAGGAACAACCTAAATTTGGTATAATAAAAAAGAGGGTAACAGGCCGTACTTGTCTGAACGGTTGCGAAAAGGGTTTTCGAAAGGAGAGAAGATGCTCAATATTTTATTTGTGACGGATTATGTATGCCCGTATTGTTGGGTGGCGAAGGAGGCGCTTTCACAGGCGCTTGCCCAGACCGGGCTTGAGGCACAGGTGGCGATGCAGCCTTTTGAATTGACGCCGGAGCCAAAAGAACGGGTGGATACCTATCATGACGAGACGAGGAGGGCGCACTACCGGATTTTGGTAGAGCCTGCAAAGCAGCTTGGACTGGACATGAAACTGCCTCCCGCAGTGATACCGAGGCCTTATACCAGACTTGCTTTTGAGGGATGGTATTTTGCCCAGAAGGAGGGCGCGGGGGATGCTTACAGTGATTTGATGTACCGTGCCTATTTTGAGGAGGAGAAAGACATCGGGGATTTGGAGGTGCTGGTCGGTTTGGCAGAGAGACTCGGCCTTGATCCGGAAAAATACCGGGAGGCGCTTTTGGAAGGCACCTATTCCCAAAGGGAGAAAGAGGACGTGGCGTATTCCAAAGACGATCTTGCGGTAACGGGGGTTCCTTCTATTTACATCAATGGGCAAAAGGTAACGCTGGAGACTTACACGAAGGAGGAAATGATCCAAATTTTGACCCGGCAGGAAAATGATTCTGCGGGTGGGGGATTTTGCTGTGGCCCGGACGGATGCTGACGGTGTCTGGTGCATCATTGCCATACAGGTAAGCCCTATTATGATTTGCGGCCAATGTCGCTTGGAAAAGCCGCAGGGGTGGGGCAGCATGCCAGCAGACAGGACAGCGGGAATGTGGCCGCAGGCAGCCCCTTGCCGGGCAGGAGGTTCCTTACACATGTCACATGCAAAACGGGGAATTTCACCCAAACACCGTTTCATTCCAAACAGCCGTAAAACGCGGAAACTCGCTGCGCTCGAACAGTCCGCGTTTTGTGGCCGGAATGGAACGGTGTTTGGGGAAATTCCGCCGTTTGCATGCCACCATGTGTAAGGAACCTCCTGCCCGGCAAGGGGC
>CARDPF010000070.1 GCA_948960675.1 uncultured Eisenbergiella sp. | reverse complement strand
CTTTACGGCTTCCGCAGTGAGGCGGCAGCCGTCTTTTGTAGTAACCTGGTCACCGGGTTTTGGCATGCGGTCGAGAATTTCAATGATAATGCCTCCGATAGAGTCGTAGTCCTCGCTTTCCAGTTCGGAGCCGATGGCGTCGTTGATGTCGGAAAGCTTCATGCCGCCTTCCACAAGGTATTCCCGGTCGCCAATCTGCTGGATAAGATCTTTTTCGTCGTCATCGTACTCGTCACGGATTTCCCCGACAATTTCTTCCAAAAGATCCTCCAGTGTGATCATTCCCACACAGGAGCCGTATTCGTTTAAGACGAAAGCCACGTTAAACGGCTGCTCCCGCATTTCCAGCATCAGGTCGGCCGTCTTTTTGTACTCATATGTAAAGTAGGCATCCCGCAAAATATCGCCGATGCAAAAATTTTGTCTGTCCGCCACAAACATAAAGTCCTTGATATTGACAAGGCCGATAATATTGTCGTTATCTTCTTTGTATACCGGAATCCTGGTGTACATGTTCTCCCGGAAAATGGAGAATAACTCGTCATAACCTGCATCCACACTGACCGTGCTCATGTCGATGCGGGGAATCATGATATCCTTTGCCACCGCATCGGAGAAATCGAACACGTTATAAATCATTTCCCGTTCCCCGGTCTCAATTACCCCGTCCTCATGGCTGACATCCACATAGGTTTTGAGTTCCGTCTCCGTCATCTGGGAGAGCTTTTTGTCCGGATCAATATGGAGAATGATCATAATGCCATGGGAAAGCTTATCCACAAGAAAAATGACAGGGGTCAGAACCTGCATTAAAAAGTATATGACCCTCGCATAGGCCAGCGCCAGCTTTTCGCTGTTGAGCATTGCCGCATTTTTGGGGATAATCTCACCAAACAGCAATAAAACCAAAGTCAAAATACCGGTGGAAATCCCTACCGCCGAACTCCCGAAAACCTTGGTGGTGACTACCGTGACAAGGGAGGAAACGGAAATATTGGCGATGTTGTTGCCGATTAAGATGGCCGAAATCATTTTGGAATTGTTGTCCAAAACCTTTTGCAAAATGGCGGCCCTCTTGTTCCCTTCTTCTACGAGGGAACGGATTTTTACCCGGTTGGCAGTGGTGAGGGCTGTCTCGGCGGAAGAGAAAAAGGCCGAAAGGCCGATTAAAACCACCACAGACAGAAGTTGTATGGCACCAGGGGTATCCAAAGAAAATCACTCCTTTTTTAAAATATTTTGGCAAATAATTGTTTATGGTTACAGTCCGTTTTGCGGCCGGGCCGTTTATAGTAACTGTTTATATGCAATCTTACAAAAAAAGTGTGCGTTTGTCAAGTTTGGATGGGGGCTGTAATATATATGTAAGGACAGGAAGTGTAACAGTTCAGACAGGTCTGTGCATTTACTGCGCAGACCGTGAGAACATGATACAAGGGTGAGGGGTGTTTTTTGCGTAGCAAAACTCGCAATACCGCCCCGAACCGTTACTATGAGCGGCCACGGGCCGTGAATAGGAACGGACAGGAACGGTTACCGTGAAGAAAACCGCAACGTCACGGGGGACAAAGGGTTCCGAAAATGAATGAAGGAGGGGCGACATGGATCGGTCGAATCGAATGGATAAGGAACTGGCAAGGACACCGCTTGCCATTGCAAAATGTATACTTGCAGCATATTTGCTGACGGGTGGGGCGCTGCTTTTGCTGGCGCTGCTTTTATACCGTTTCCAGCTTTCGGAGCAAATTGTCAATATCGGCATTTTGGTTATTTATGTAATCGCTTCTTTTGCAGCGGGCTTTTTTTCCGGGAAACGCATGCAGGATCGGCGGTTTTTGTGGGGACTTTTAGCCGGAAGCCTCTACTTTGCCATACTGACGCTGCTTACGCTGGCGGTAAACCACGGTTTTCGGGATTTAGGCAACCACTTTTTTACGACCCTGATGATCTGCGCCGGAAGCGGCATGCTGGGCGGGATGGTGAGCTGATCCCCGTGAATCAATGTCATTTCGTTTAGCCATGGGCCCGGGCAGCGTGCCGGTAGGCTGGGGATGGGAATTTGGCGGCGGGGCAGCCCTCTTACCGGGCAGGCGCATCCTTGCGCATGGTGGCATGTAAAACGGTGGAATTTCCCAAAATGACATTCCATTCCGACCGGAAAACGCGGACTGTTTGAGCGCAGCGAGTTTCCGCGCTTTCCGGTTGCTTGGAATGGAACGGCGTTTTGGTGAAATTCCCTGTTTTACATGTACTTATGCGCAAGGATGCGCCTGCCCGGTAAGAGGGCTGTCCCGCCGCCAAATTCCCATCCCCAGCCTGCAGGCACGTCGTCCGGGCCCATGGCTAAACGAAATGACATTTCTTTTCCGGTAAAATGAAAAAAAGTCTTTTCCTGTTAGTTTTTTTATGATATACTGTTGCAAGTTGGTATAAGGAGGATAAAACAGTATGAAGCATATTAAGACTTTGACCACAAGGGACATGAAGGAATCCATGAAGAAGGGTGGCTGCGGTGAGTGCCAGACTTCCTGTCAGTCTGCGTGCAAGACGTCCTGTACCGTAGGCAACCAAAGCTGTGAGAAAGCGAAATAAGACCGGCTTTCCTGTGTGGCGGCGCATGAGCAGCGGCGCTTTTACGGACGGAAAATGTAATCGAGTAGGGGAACCTACTCGATTCTACTTATGGAAAGGAATCGAAGGTACGTGATACATCAGTATAAGAATAACGGCTACAATATTGTGATGGATGTCAACAGCGGCTCCATCCATGTGGTGGACGATGTGGTATATGATGCGATTCCTGTGGCAGAGAAGCTTTTTGGGGAAGGGGTGCGCGATTTGGACACAATCGTGCAGGCGGTATGCAAAGAACTGCCCTACCCCGAAGCACAGCTGCAGGAAGCGGTGTCGGAAATTTTGGAGCTGGCGGATGGCGGCTCTCTTTTTACGGAAGATATCTATGAGAATTATGTCGGGGATTTCAAGAAGCGGCAGACGGTGGTGAAGGCGCTTTGCCTGCATATTGCCCACGACTGTAACTTAGCCTGCCGGTATTGCTTTGCGGAGGAAGGGGAATACCACGGACACCGCGCGCTGATGTCCTTTGAGGTGGGCAAAAAGGCGCTGGATTTTCTGGTGGAAAACTCCGGGAGCCGGGTGAATTTGGAGGTGGACTTTTTCGGTGGGGAACCGCTGATGAACTGGCAGGTGGTCAAGGACCTGGTTGCATATGGCAGAAGCCTGGAAGAGCCCTTCCATAAAAAGTTCCGTTTTACCCTGACGACCAACGGCGTGCTGCTAAATGATGAAATCATGGAATTTGCCAACCGGGAAATGAGCAATCTGGTGCTCAGTATAGACGGGCGCAAACAGGTGCATGATAAAATGCGTCCTTTTAGGGGCGGGCAGGGCAGCTATGACCAGATTGTGCCAAAGTTTATAAAGGCGGCCGAGAGCCGTGGGCAGACCAATTATTATGTGCGGGGCACCTTTACGCGGGAAAATCTGGATTTTTCCAGGGACGTGATGCATCTGGCAGATTTGGGGTTTGAGCAGATTTCCGTGGAACCGGTGGTGGCCGATCCAAAAGAGCCCTATGCGCTTAGGGAGGAGGATATCCCGCAGCTTTTGGCAGAATACGATAAGCTTGCCGTCGGACTTTTGGAAAGGCATAAAAGGGGGCAGGGCGTAAATTTCTTCCATTTTATGATTGACCTAAGCGGCGGTCCCTGTGTGGCAAAGCGGCTGTCGGGCTGCGGTTCCGGAACCGAATATCTGGCGGTAACGCCCTGGGGGGACTTTTATCCCTGCCATCAGTTTGTGGGCAACGAGAAGTTTCTGCTGGGCAATGTGGACGAAGGAATTGTGCGGCAGGATTTGGTGGATCAGTTTAAAGGCTGCAATGTGTATGCGAAAGAAAAATGCCGCAGCTGTTTTGCAAAATTCTACTGCAGCGGCGGCTGCGCGGCCAATTCCTACCATTGTCACGGAAACATCAACGACGCTTACGATCTGGGCTGTGCGCTCCAGAAGAAACGTGTGGAATGCGCGATCATGATAAAAGCGGCCTTGGCCGATGAAGAAGAATAAGGAGATAAGTAAAAATGAGCAAGAAGAAAGGGATTATTACCCTCATTGCAGCTGTGATTGTCCTGATTGCCTGCACACTGGTGTGCATCTTCGGACTGGACAGCGGCAAGACCGGATCTGCCTCCAACATCAAGCTGGGGCTTGACCTGGCAGGGGGCGTCAGCATTACCTATCAGGTAGTGGGGGAACAATCGCCCGATGCGGCAGATATGGCGGATACCGTCTTTAAGCTGCAGCATCGTGTGGAAGGGTATTCAACGGAGGCGCAGGTATATCAGGAGGGAAGCGACCGGATCAATATTGAGATTCCCGGCGTTTCGGATGCCAACGCGATTCTGGAGGAATTGGGAAAACCCGGTTCCCTGAGTTTTTTTGATAAGGACGGCAATGAGGTGCTCACCGGCACGGATGTGGCGGATGCCCAGGCGGGGTACCAGACAAACCAGATGGGAAACCAGGAGCCTGTGGTTTCCCTGACCCTCACGGCAGACGGAACCGGGAAATTTGCGGAAGCGACCAAAAAGGCTTTTCCCAACCATGATATAATTTATATCGTGTATGACGGTCAGGTGATCAGCTTTCCGGCCGTACAGGCAGAGATCACGGACGGGCATGCCGTCATTAACGGAATGTCCTCCTTTGAGGAGGCGGACAGGCTGGCATCCACCATCCGTATCGGCGGTTTGAAGCTGGAACTGGAGGAACTGCGCTCCAACGTGGTGGGGGCCCAGCTGGGGAGCGCGGCAATCCGGACAAGCCTGATTGCGGGCGCAATCGGTCTGGCCATTGTGGTAGTGTTTATGGTAGCGGTATACTGGATTCCCGGCGTGGCCAGCGCGCTGGCACTGCTTTTGTATACGGCGATGATGGTGCTGTTGTTAAACGGATTTGATTTGACGCTGACCCTGCCGGGGATTGCCGGTATCATCCTGTCCATCGGGATGGCCGTGGATGCCAACGTGATTATTTTCGCCCGTATCCGGGAGGAGATTGCCACCGGTAAGACGGTGCGGTCCTCCGTCCAAATCGGGTTTAAGAAAGCCTTGTCCGCGATTATTGACGGCAATGTGACCACCCTGATTGCGGCGGCGGTTTTGGGAATCATGGGAACCGGCACGATCAAGGGCTTTGCCCAGACGCTGGCGCTTGGTATTGTGCTGTCCATGTTCACGGCGCTGGTGGTGACAAAACAGATTTTGAACGCACTCTACGCCGTGGGCTTTCAGGATGAAAAGTTTTACGGGCGCACCGGTGTGAAAAAGCCCATCGACTTTTTGTCCAGAAAAGTGTTGTATTTTGCCATTTCCGGTGTGCTGATCGTGGGCGGCTTTGTGTGTATGGGAATCAACAAATCCGGAACGGGAAACGCGTTGAACTATAGTCTGGAGTTTTTGGGGGGAACGTCCACCAACGTTACCTTTAATGAGGATATGAGTATAGAGGAACTGGATGCGCAGGTGGTTCCCATGATTGAAGAAATCAGTCAGGATTCCAATGTGCAGACCCAGAAGGTACAGGGAACGAACGAGGTGATTTTCAAGACCAAAACCCTGACGGTTGCCCAGAGGGATGAACTGAATCAGACCCTTGCCGAGCAGTTTGGCGTAAATGAGGAGACGATTACCGCAGAGACCATCAGTTCCACGGTGAGCTTAGAGATGCGTTCGGGTGCGGTGTTGGCGGTGTTGGTGGCGGTGGCCTGCATGCTGCTTTATGTGTGGCTGCGCTTTAAGGATGTGCGTTTTGGCGCCAGCAGCGTGCTTGCCCTGGGACACGATGTGTTGGTGGTACTTGCCTTTTATGCGGTTGCCAGGGTGTCTGTGGGTAATACGTTCATTGCCTGCATGCTGACTATTGTGGGATATTCCATCAATGCGACCATTGTCATTTTTGACCGTGTCCGTGAGAACATGGGGCTGGAAGGCAGCAAGGCTGACTTAAAGGAACTGGTCAACAGAAGTATTTCCCAGACGCTGACCAGAAGCATTTTCACCTCCCTGACCACATTTATCATGGTTGCGGTGTTGTACGTACTGGGTGTTTCCAGCATCCGCGAGTTTGCCCTGCCGCTGATGGCTGGTATTATCTGCGGCGCGTATTCCTCCGTATGTCTGGCGGGGGCCATGTGGTATTTGATGAAAACAAAGATTGTGAAAAAGGAAAGCAATCCGAAGAAAAAAGTGGCAAAGTAAACTGGCATGCGCCATTGCTGGCGCGCCATCACGCATGAAAGCCGGTAGGAGCAAAGAGGGCGGCAGCCCGGATTGTGAATACCGGCTTTTTCTTGTACGATAGGAAACTTTGTTTCCTGTCGTACAAAAAAAAGCGGTAATGCGTATTCGCGCATACTTTTTTACTATAAGCACGGAATAGGATTTGGAAGGAAACAGAAGATGGCAAAGTGGTTTGTGGCGGCGAAACGGGCCGATTTTAACGAGATCTCCAGAGAATTCGGCATCAGCCCGGTAGTGGCAAGGATTATACGCAACCGGGATGTGGTGGGAAAAGAGCAGATTCGGAAATACTTGCATGCAAATCTGGAGGAATTGTATGCCCCTACGCTGTTGAAGGGAATGAGGGAGGCGGCGGCCATTTTGCGGGAGAAGATCCGGGAAAAGAAACCCATCCGGATCATCGGGGACTATGATGTGGACGGGGTCTGTTCCGCTTTCATCTTGAAAAAAGGACTGGCTTTTTGCGCGGCGCAGGTGGATACGGCAATCCCCCACCGGATGCGGGACGGTTACGGGCTGAATGAGCATTTGGTGGAGGAAGCGGCGGCGGACGGCATAGACACCATTGTCACCTGCGATAACGGCATTGCCGCAGCCCAGCAGATTGCACTGGCCAAGGAATACAAGATGACGGTGGTGGTGACGGATCACCACGAGGTTCCTTATGAGGAGGATGGGGACGGCGGGCGGCGCTACATCCTGCCCCCTGCGGATGCGGTGGTGGATCCCAAGCAGCCTGGATGTCCGTACCCGTTTAAGGAAATCTGCGGGGCGGTGGTGGCTTTTAAACTGGTGCAGGAATTGTTTGCCATATCCGGCCTGCCGGGGTTGTCGGCGGATGGGCGGGGAGTTTTGGAGGAACTTTTGGAGTTTGCGGCCCTCGCCACAGTCTGCGACGTGATGACATTGCAGGACGAGAACCGGATTTTGGTCAAATACGGGCTTGCCATGCTGCAAAACAGCCAGAATACCGGCCTGCGCGCGCTGATGGAGGTGAACGGCATTCTGCCGGATGGGAGGGGGAAAAAGCTGGGCGCGTTCCATTTGGGGTTTGTGATCGGCCCCTGTATGAATGCGTCCGGGAGGCTGGACAGCGCGGCGAGGGCGTTGGAACTTTTGGACAGCACAGACTGGGAGGAAGCGGTTCCCAGGGCGGCCTTTTTAAAGCAGCTCAACGACAGCCGCAAAGAGATGACGGAAAGCTTTGTCCGGGAGGCAGTGGGGCTGGTGGAAAACGGTGCAATGGCGAAAGACCGGGTATTGGTGGTTTTTCTGCCAGACTGTCATGAGAGCATCGCAGGGATTATTGCGGGGCGGCTCCGGGAACGGTATTATAAACCGGTTTTTGTGCTGACAAGGGGGGAAGAAGGCGTCAAGGGAAGCGGCAGATCCATCGAAACGTACCATATGTACGAGGAGATGACAAAATGCAGTCATTTTTTTACCCGCTATGGCGGACATAAGATGGCGGCGGGATTATCCATGCAAGAGGAGGACGTGGAGGCGTTCCGCCTGGAGATCAACATGCTTTGCAGGTTGACGGCAGAGGATTTGGAGGAACATATCCTGATTGACGCGGCCATGCCGATATCCTACGTTAGCTTTGATTTGGTGGAGGAACTGGAATGCTTACAGCCGTTTGGGGCAGGAAATCCCAAGCCGGTATTTGCGCACCGCAATTTGTTGTTTTTGTCTGCAAAAATTTTGGGAAAAAGCGGCAATGCCATCCGTTTTACGGTGGCAGACGAACAACAAAAACGCTGGGAGATGATGTATTTTGGGGACCGGATCGCGTTTGAGGATTATGTTGTTTCCAAATACAGCCAAAAGCAGCTGGAGAATTTGTACGAGGGACGGGGGGAAGGCGTGCGTCTGCACGTGATTTATGATCCGGGGATTCATATCTGGCAGGGAAAGGCCAGGCTGCAGCTGGTCATGCGCAATTATCAGTGAGGGATTTTGTCCCATGGCAATGGTATCGGCATTTTTGGAAAAAGTTAAAGAGGGGATGTGGCCGCAGATTTCCGGAACTTTTATAAAATCCATCAAAAAACTTTAGTCTTTTTAGAAGAACTTTATGGTTTGGACATATTCTGCACATATTTTACCTGTATGATAAATATCAGATAGTTGAACAACTCACTATCTCCCCCCTCATAAGAAAATGAAAGACCCCGCAGTCATGCGGGGTCTTTCATTTTCTGGTAAAAGAGCTTTTATGTTTGCATTATGTAAGGCTTTGGTATAAAATGGATAGGTAGTTTGCAGGATAGGGGATGGAGCGGTTGGAAAGCAGGGGATTGGGAAGGAAAGTCAAAAAGACAGCGAAGCTGGCAGCTTTGGCGGTTTTGATAGAGATTACGGTATTCCAGTTTTCCTTTTGGAGTACTTTGTTTGCAAAGGGAACGAGTCCAGGGCAGGCGGAGGTATTGTGGGAGTATGTGGCAATAGAGGAGATGGAGTCTGCCGCCGCAGGGGGCGACGGGGTTTATGTAGATGGACAGGGATATACCCATGCGCCGCAGGGAGCGGCGTTATTGCGGATCAAGGGCCTTGACCGTAAGGTGGCCCGGCTGCATGTGGCGCTGGATATACCGCCCGGGTATGTGGTCAAAGCCACCGTCTTTGCCCAGGACGAGGGAAATGCTTATACCTACCAGTTGGGGGAGCCAAGGACGCTTCTTGCAAAGGTCCCGGAGAACGGCTGGATGAAGATTTATCCTTACGGAAAGGTGAAAAACCTCTATCTCCGTCTGGAAACGGCTAACAGGAAAGGGGAAGCGTCTGCGGGGGACATGGGGGATTTGGTCTGCCGGGTGGGGGAGATCCGTCTGGATGGCCGCATGCCCTTTGTGTTTCGGCCGCTTCGGCTGCTTTTGGTTTTTGCCCTGCTTTTGCTTTGCTGTGGCTTTGGGAAAAAGGAGGGAGCGTGTCTGCCGTTTTGGGCAAATGAAAAGGAAGGGAGAAGAAAACGCCTGCTATGGATGGCCGCTTATATGGTGCTTTTCATTGCCGCAGCTTTCTTTTTTGTACGGATCAATCCCGATTGCAAAAAAAATCTTGCCCTGCACCATGCCCAATACCAGGAACTGGCGCGGGCGCTTGCAAAGGGGAATGTGAGCGTGGGGGAGGCTTCGCCAGAGCTATTGGGGGTGGACAATCCCTATGATACAATTTTTTTGCAGGCAAAGCAGATTCCTTATCAGGCGGATTACGCATACTATAAAGGAAACTATTATGTATATTTTGGCATTGTACCGGAACTTTTACTTTATCTGCCCTATTATTTGCTGACAGGGAAGGATCTGCCAAATTATCTGGCGGTGTTTTTCTTTTTTGCCGGGTTTGTCATAGCGTCTGCGGGGCTTGTCTTTGAATGGATGCGGCGCTATTGTAAAGATTCCCCGTGTTATCTTTATTTTGTGGCCGTGTTTATGCTGGTTGGCAGTCCTTCCCTTTTCTATCTATTACTACGTCCGGATTTGTATCATGTGCCGATCATCGCTTCCTGTATGTTTACGGCGGCAGGACTTTGGGGGTATCTGGCAGGAATGCGCCGGGAACGGGGAAAAGAGGCATACTATGCATGGGGGTCTCTTTGCATGGCGCTGACGGCGGGATGCCGCCCGCAGTTTTTGCTGTTTTCCCTTTTGGCCGTGCCGCTGCTTGGGAAAGAATGGTTTTCTTTTTCCGGGAAAAGGGATGAAGGAAAGCGTGTCCCGCCTTTGCGGGTGGACATCCGGCGGCTGTCAGCGTTTGTGGTTCCCTATTTGGCGGTGGGGGCAGGCCTGATGTATTATAATGCGCTGCGCTTTGGCTCTCCCTTTGATTTTGGGGCGGCCTATAGCATGACCAGTAATGACATGACCCACAGGGGGGTTAACCTGGAACGGATTTTATATGGGATGTGGTATTTTCTGTTCCAGCCGCCGCAGCTGGAGGCACAGTTTCCCTACCTGCAAAGTGCGGCGGTGCAGACGGATTATATGGGGAAAATGGTTTTTGAAAGTTGGTTTGGCGGTATTTTTGCCTGTAGCCTGCTGACCTGGCCGGTGTTTCTTTTGCACAGGATGGGCAGACAGTTTGCGGATCGGTCCGCCTTTTGGATGGCGGTGATGTCCGTAGGGGTGGCGGTGGCGATCTGTGCGGTTGACGCTTCCGGGGCGGGAATCCTGCAGCGCTACGGCAGTGATGTTTCCTTTGGGATTTACCTGGGGGCCGTGCCTGCCCTTTTCGCAGGGGAAAGATGGGCGCGCAGACAGAAGATGGGATCCGCCTTTTGCCTGTTTTTAAAAACGGCCTGCCTGTTGCATGTTGCGTTTTTGTTTCTGGTGCTGATACAGGATGAGGGCAGTGTGAATCTTTTGACGGGTAATCCGGTCCTGTTTTATAGGATACAGGCGGCGCTGCGGTTTTGATGGTAAGAGTTTGCAAAGCCCCCGCGAATGCAAAATTGTATCCTGTGAGCGGTTTTGCCCAAGGCTATGGACAAACTGTAATGTTTTATGGCAGGGAAGAAAGGAAGGCATGAGGGAACGGAAAGTTTTTTTTACAAAGGAGCAGTCTTTTTTGCTGCGGGGAATTGCCATTATCATGGTGGTGGCCTCGCACTATGTAGTCTGGTACGGGGATCTTGTGACGTGGGAGTCCCTGCGCTATGCCGTAAGCCGGCTGGGGATTTACGGTGTGGACATATTTTTTGTGGTATCCGGTTACGGGCTGGCAAAAGTTAGCGCCAAAAGGCCTGTCGGCCGGGAATTTGTAACTGGCAGGCTGCGCAATACCTATGTGCCCTATCTGCTTCTTGCAGGATTGATGCAGTTGTGGGAAGGAGGGGCATGGACGCTAAAAAGGGGTCTGCACTTTTTGACCGGATATGATTTCTGGTTCATCCAAAATATTCTGGTTTTCTACCTTGCCTTTTTTCTGGTATTTTTGCTGCTGCGAAAAAATTTGACCCGGCTTTTTGCGCTGGCTGTTCTGGTTTTTTTGTATTCCTACCGGCTGGCCGCTATGGACCGGGCCAGTTTTTGGTTTGTCTCCAACCTTGCTTTTGTAATCGGGGTTGCGTTGGCCTTGTATGAGAAGCATCTCATAAGGATTATGAATGCGGTCTGGCCGTTACAGATGTTGTTTTTGGCCGTCCTGTTGTTTTGGGTGGCAAAAAGCGGTATGGATATTCGGTTTACTCCGGTGGAAAATTATGATAAAATGATACCCGGAATGGCGGCCAGCGTGGTTTGGACTCTTTTTACGGTACAGCTTGCCGGGATATGCACAGGACGTTTTGGCTGCCTGTGTTTTCTGGGTAAGATTTCGCTGGAACTGTATTTGCTGCACACGTTTCTGTATTTTGAGATTGTCCGGCTTGCGGGAATGCAGAACCGGCTGCTGCAGGGCATGGCAGCGCTGGCGGCGACAATTGGAATGGCTTGGGGAATGCACACCCTGCTGTCGCTTTTTTGGAAAAGGAAATGGGGGAAAATATGCGTATAGGATGGAAAATCAGATGGGGAATGGTATTTGTTGCAGCGTCGCTTTTTTGCGGGCCGGGGATTTTGGCGAAGGCAGCGCAGGCGCCGGTGGCGGCGGTGGTAGAGATGCCCGGGTTTGTGGTGGAACAGTGGTCTGCGCCTATGGTGCTGGCAGTGGAGAAGCTGGCATATGTGCGGGAACTGCCGCAGATAAAGCTGCCCGGTTTTTGTAATCTGGAGAAAGGGCAGTTTGTGCCGGTCTGGGGACAGACGGATACGGGCTGGTATTTGGTTGACTGTGGGGGAAGAATGGGATATGTGCGCAGCGCAGCCGGAAATGTGGTGGCGCAGCAAGAACTTTGGCAGCAGCAGGATGCTTTGGCACAACAGCAGGCCGCGCTGGCGCAAGAGGCGCAGCGGCAGGCTGCATTGGCGCAGGAGGCTGCACAACAGCAGGCCGCATTGGCGCAGGAGGCTGCACAACAGCAGGCCGTG
>CARDPF010000069.1:3863-12352 GCA_948960675.1 uncultured Eisenbergiella sp. | reverse complement strand
ATCCGCCCCATCGCGTAGCGATTTAAATGGGCGGATGCAGTAACAGGGCAGACTTTTCATATTGTGTTTTGGGAATGGATTCTGGTATACTGATAAGCAGGGTTGGCGGTAGCAGGGACGGCCATCCCCAAAAACAGCCTGTCTGCAGCCCGCCGGACAGAATGGGCCCATAACACACACAGGCCCAGGAAAGGACCTATTATGACTTCTTTTCACATCACGGAATTAAAAAAATTTATGGGTAAGCTTCTTGGCACCAGCTGCTTTGACTCCTTCCTTCTTGTGGAAGCCACGATCTGCACCGCCGTGGAATATAAAATCGACGGACGCATCAATAAAGACTTTTATGATAAGGAAGAATGGGAAGCATTGCCGGAGGCATCCTATGGGTATGTTCCATGGGGCAGTCTGCGCCAGACTTGCTTTGACCTGATCAAAGGACGGCGCACTCCCACCCATTTTAAGTTTGTGCTGCACCTCATGCCCGAATATGTATCCGGTGTCTTAAAAGGCGCAGACGCTTCTTTGTCCGCAGAACAAGTCAAAGCCCTGGTGCTCACGGTAAAATATGATAACGGCGCCGCCTCCATCGTCACCGGAACAGCGTTTACCTCCTTTGTCATGGACAAAACGCTGGACATGCAATGGGACAAGACCATGCGCCAGTTCCTTGCCAAAAAGGAAATCGCCTGCACGGAAGGCTGACACGGACAAAGCAGGCAAAACCATAAATTTTGCCTGCCCTACCTTACTTTTTCATCTTCGGGTTAAAAACAAAGCTTGCCAGATAGCCAAAAATCAGGGCTGCCGAGGTGCCTACCGCCCCTGCCTTAAAGCCTCCGGCAAACAGACCGATGAATCCCTTTTCATCCACCGCCTCTTTTACCCCCTTCATCAATACGTTTCCGAACCCCAGCAGGGGAACGCTGGCCCCCGCCCCGGCATATTCCTGAAACGGTTCATACCATCCAAGCGCCCCCAGCACGGCCCCCATACATACCAAAAGCACCATGATGCGCCCGGGCATCAGCTTTGTCTTTTCCATTAAAATCTGGACAAGGGCGCAAATCAGGCCGCCCACCCAGAAAGCGTTGAGATAGTCCATACAAAACAACCTCCTTTTTCCTTAGGGTGCGCGGCCCTGTGCCTTTTTATACGATAGGAAACTGCATTTCCTATCGCATCCTTTTTTATTCCGTTTTCCCGGTTTTGTCCGGTGCAGCCATGCATCAAACTGCACGGCTACTGCCCGTCCACGTCCACCGTCATTAACATATCCCCGTAAAGCACACCGTCATAGTAGTCCAGCAAAAGCTTCACAACGCCGTCATAAGCCTTCATGCCCTCCTCCACGCCGTTTAGCTTCAGGGAAGCGGTCGTGGCGGCCCGGGACACCTTTTTGGCCGTCTGGGTGCTCACCAACGCCTTTTTTTCCACCTCCTGCCACGCTTCTTTTGTCAAAAACACACTGTCCGTATATACCTGTGCAGAAATAGCCGGGTGCTTTGCATATTCCTTGGCATCCTTTTGAATGGAGTCCAAAAACTCCTTTTCCACATAATTCAAAACGCCCATATACCCGCTGTAGCGGAAAAAATCATCCTCCGAATCCACACAGGCCAGATACCCGATCAGGCTCGCCTCATCCTCCTGGATAAACCCCTTTAAATGGGCCAACTCGTGACAGATGGTGGAAGGCTTATTGACCACATACATCGTTTTGTTGTAGTTGGCCTCCATGGAAAATGGGAAATAGTACCCCATCATGTACGTCTGGCTGATCAGGTTGGAAAAACGCATCTCCTTCGGCTGCGGATAAAACCCCCGCAGCTGGTCATACCTCTCCCCCATACACTCCATGGCCGCCACCGCCGTTTGGTGCAAATCCCCCTCGTAAAGCAGATAGCCTTCTGCATCCCTTGGCATCTGCCCTGCCAGACTGTTTGCATTTACCACGACAAAATCCCGCAGGGCCGCCAATTCCTCCTTGGTATAACCGCTGCTGCGCACCTGCTCCATGAATTTTTCCTCAAATTCCGTGACATGATACTGGATAAAGCAGTTGCAGGTCAACAGGGCAAATACCGCCAAAAACACCCAGGAAAACGTCTGCCCCAAAACGCTAAGCAGGCGGCGGGTCCACAGCTTTTTCACAAGCAGGCGCAAAAGAAGCGCCACCGGCAAAGCTGCTGTCAGCAACACTCCCGCCACAATCATCCCCTCTCCCACACTGAACGGAAAAACGGATGTCACCCTCGCATACGCACCGCCCAACACGGGAAAAATATGCCTGACATAGAAATTACAGAAACTGCTGCTCTTCCACGCGACCACGTTTAAAAGCACCACCAGCCCAAAAAGAATTCCCCATACCTTCTTTTTCACCCAATCATCCCCCAATGATTTGCACGGTTAAAAAGTTATAAGAACAGTATACCTTTTTTACCCCCCATGCCGGGTGAACGAACTGTTAACATTCTGTAACGAAACCGACATTACCATTCACAAATCATGCCGTTGATTTCGTCCGGCCTGCCCCTGGGCGCCGCGCCTCTCTGCGGCCTTGGCATATCACAATGGGATCTCACGGCCCAAGGCGAAGGAATAGATAATTTTTTCTTTGACCGGTTTTTGGGTCAGCCTTTCTAAGGCCTGCGCGTAGTAGTCCAGCTGTACCCGGTAGCGTTGGATGAGTTCCTTGGGCTCTTTGACGGCGTCCGTCTTATAATCTGCCACCACAAGCCCGTCCCCCTCCTCGAAAAAGACGTCTATGATGCCCTGAATCAGTACGGTCTCGCTTTCCGGCAGTTCCTTTTGCAGCTGGTTTGCGCCAATTCCCAGCACAAAGGGCTGCTCCCGGAACAGCCTGCCCAAACGTCCGGCCCTGCACATGCGCCCCGCCAGGGAGGACTGCAGGAAAATGCGGATTTTTTCCGGGTTTATGACCTGTGCAAATTCTTCGGAAAGCTTTCCCTCTTCCCTTGCCTTTTCCACCACACCTACAATCTGTTCCTTTGTCCAGATTCCGTCCCTTTCCGTTTTCCCAAAAGGAAAAAGCTCCAGCAGCCTATGGTAAGCGCTGCCCCGGAGTGTTCCCGTAACCTGTTCCTTGGTCTGCCGGATGAATTTCGGCACATAAGGAATCACCTCTTCCTCGGCAAAAAGCTGGGCGCCGTTTTCCGCCTCCTCCTGCATCCCGGCCTTTTTGAGTTCGGAAACGGTGGTTTTTACAAAAAGTTCTTTGAGGTTTTCGTGGGCATAGCCCTGCGACAGCCTTCCCTGCAGTTCTTCCAATTCCTCTGCGCTGCAGGCATTTAGCGCCTCCTGCTCCAGACGCTGTCTTGCGTTATGCCCCTTTGCTGTTGCCGCCAGTTCTCCCCCCACAAAATCCTGCATGCCAACCCATGTCACGGGCCTTTTGGCCTCCAGCCAGGCATACAGCAAAATATCGAAAAAGCTGCCCGCCTCCAAAAGGCGCAGCGGCGACGCAAACAGCGGATCTGATTCCACCCCTTCCCCCTGCGCCGCCTGCCAAAATTCTTCCCTGCAGGAGGCGGTCAAAACCAGTTTTTCCTCCGCCCTGGTCATCGCCACATACAAAACCCTAAGTTCCTCCCCCATGCTGTCCTCCCACAGCTTGCGGGCAAGCACATTTTTCTTGAGGGTGGGACGTCTGGTGCGGGACACCGGGTCGATGCAATCCATGGCAAGGCCCAGATCCGTGTCCATGATCACCGGCTGCATGGCGTCCTGCCGGTTGAAGCGCTTGGACAACCCCGACACAAAGCAGACCGGAAACTCCAGCCCCTTGCTCTTATGGATACTCATTATGCGCACTACATCCGCATTTTCGTCCATCGTACCGGATTCCCCAAAATCCACGTCATATTTTTCCATCTGCTCCATATAGCGGACAAAATGGAACAGGCCGGAATAGCTGGTTTGTTCAAAAGCCTCCGCCCTCACAAGCAGCATGTCCACATTGGCCCTGCGCTGGCTGCCGCCCGGCATTGCGCCGACCCGGCACAGATAGTCGGTCTCCTCAAACAGGCGCTCCAGCAGCTTATGAATGGGCAGGTACACCGCATACTCCCGAAACCGGTTCAAAAATTCCAAAAACTGCCGCGCCTTTTCGTCCTGCCCCCCGGCCGCCAGCGCGACGCAGTCGTAAAGCCTGCGTTTTCCCGTCCCGTCCGCCGCGCGGAAAGCCGCGATCTCCTCGTCCGAAAACTGCCCGATGCAGGAATGAAGGACGCCAAAAAAGGGAATATCCTGCAGCGGGTTGTCCAAAATCCGCAAAAAATGCAGGACGGTCTGCACCTCGGACGCCGCAAAATAACCGGTTTTGGAGGTCACATGCACCGGTATCCCATACTGCTCCAGCACTTTCTTAAACGTCTCGTCCCAGCCGGACACCGTGCGCAGTAAGATGACAATATCCCTGTAGGATGCCTTCCGCAGTTCCCCCGTGTTTTTATCCCGCACAGGCAGGCTGCCAACCAGCGACCGGATTTTGTCCGCCACCATGCAGGCTTCCAGCTGCCGGGCATCCTGTCCCTCTGTCGCTGCTACGGCCAAAAACTCCGGCTCATAGCACCCCTGCGCATTGGCTTTTGGAAAGTGGGCCGCCGGACAAAGCATGGCATCCCGGTCATATTCCACCTTTCCCAGCCCCCGGTGCATAATCCGGGTGAAAATGTCGTTGACACATGCCGTCACCTGTGTCCGGCTGCGGAAATTCTGCCGCAAATCCACCCGCAGGCAGGGGCCGCCATCCTTTTGGTAGCTTTCCATCTTCTCCATGAAAAGTTCCGGCCTTGCCAGACGGAACCGGTAGACGCTCTGCTTGACGTCCCCCACCATAAACCGGTTATGGCGCCCGTCCTCCTCGCCGGAAATGCTTTTGAGCAAAAGTTCCTGCACCAGGTTGGAATCCTGGTACTCGTCGATCAGGATTTCCCGGTACTGCTCCCGGTACTCCAAAGCCGTCGCCGTAGGCTCTATCCCTCCGTCCGGCCTTTTGCGCGTCAAAATCTGCAGGGCCATATGCTCCATATCCGCAAAATCCAAAAGGTTCTTTTCCCGCTTTTTTGCATCCAGCTTTTCCTTAAACAAAAGCGCCAAATCCGCCAGCACGCCAAGGGGGGCGGACACCTTTTGCATATCGGCAAGCCACCGGCTTTGCGGTGCGTAAAAATATTTTTCCGCAAGCCCTTTGATCCACTTTTTCACCCGCTCCCGCCCTGCCTTTGCCCGTTCCTTTTTTTCGGGGGAGACGGAAACGTCCGATTTACTCCCAAGCCTTGCAAAGGAAATACCGCAAAGCGCTTCATGTAAATCGGGAAACCCCTTTTCCAGTTCCCCGACCAGCTCCAAATCCGACATAAGCGCTACCTCATACATATACGGGCCGTCCGGCTGCCTGCACAGCGCAAGGGTCTGTTCGGTCTGCATGCGGCACTGGGCAAGCACCCCCCACACGGTCTCTTTAAAAGCCCTGTACCAGTCCGCAGTATACAGTTCGTCCAGGGAAGACACGGCATAGTCGCTGCGGTGTCTTTTGAGCCACTCCTCCGGAAAGGGATCGCTCATGGCAAAGGTATACAGCTGTAAAACCAACTCCTCCAGCCGCTTTTCGCTTCCCCCCGGCACGAAGCATTCCACACATTCCAAAAAGCCGGGATCCTTTTTGGCAAACTGCTCCTCCAAAAGTTCCTGCAGGACGTCCTGGCACAGAAGCCTGCCCTCCCCCTCGTCCGCCGTCCTAAAATCCGGGTCCAGCCCGATATCGTTGAAATGGTTCCGGATCAGGTACAGGCAAAAGCTGTCGATCGTGGTGATCTGGGCGTTGTAAACCAGCGTAAGCTGGCGCTGCAGATGGCTGTTTTGGGGCTCGGACTCCGCCCTTTTTGATAAAACGTCAAAAAGCCGCTCCTTCATCTGCGCCGCCGCCGCTTTCGTGAAAGTCACCACCAAAAGGCGGTCGATATCCACACCGCCATCTTCATCGCCCACCAGTCTGGCGATCCGCTCCACCAGCACCGCCGTTTTCCCCGAACCCGCTGCGGCGGACACCAAAATATTACAGTCCCTCTCCTCAATCGCCCGCAGCTGATCCGCCGTAAACGCAACCGCCATCCCCAATCTCCTCCCTGATACGCGCCAGCGCCTCCTCGTCCTTTAGTTCCTCCAGTTCCCGGAAAGCAAAGCCCTCCATTTTGGGGTCAAAGCCACAGACTTTCCTATAAGCGCAATAGGTACAGGCCGTCTGCTTTCCCTGTTCATACGGGTTTGCCGCAATCCGCCCGTCCAAAATTTCCTGCCCTGCCTGCCGGATCTTTAGATTGACATAATCTGAAACCGCCTTGAAATCGGCGCTCTCCATCACCCGGGAACGGCCGCCCAAGCTGCCGTCCCTTTTCTTCTCCACCGGCACTATGTCCGAACTGCCCGTAAAGGAAGCGTCCAGTGCGTTTATCACATTTTCGTCGGCGTTTACCACCCCGGTAGTGCGCAGCGCTTTGAGGATCCGGCGGTTGACCGCCTCCGGATCCTCTTCCCCTCCCTCTGTCTCCACCATCGGATCCTGCACCCGGTAATAAAGCATGGCGGCCGGAACCACCTCTTTATTTGGGTGCTTCTTTCCGGCAATCTCCATCGCGGCATTCAAATAGACCACCAGCTGCAGCTGCAAACCGTAGTAGAGCGCCGCCAGCGAAAAATCCCTGCTGCCCGACTTGTAATCCACGACCTTTACATACACCCGTTTTTCGTCTTCCTTGACATCCATCCGGTCAATCCGCCCCCGCAGCCGCATTTTCTCCTCCCCGGTCAGCGCAATATTGACCGCGTCCAGTTCTTCCAGCACCGAAAAAGACACCTCGAACTGCTCCGGCACAAAGCTGCCCTTTTGCAGCTGGTACTGCATGGCTCCCACCGTCCGCTTTAAAATCCGTTTGATACGCGTCACCATGTAAACATTTCTGGCGCTGTCAAATAAAACCGTATTGCGGTAGGCGGCCGCATAGGCGTCCACCGCCTCCTCCACCAGCCGGTTCCCCTCCTCTTTGGGAAAGTCAAACCAGGTATACCCATTTTCCAGCAGCTTTTCCGCGAAAATCTCCAGTACCCCATGGAAAATATTGCCCATGTCCACCGCCTCGAAGCTATATTCCCCCTGTTCCAAAAGCCGCAGGCCAAAACGCAGGAAATGGGCGTAAGCGCAGGCCGCATACTGCTCCAGACGGCTTACGCTGCCCGAAAGCGTCTGCCCGTACAGGGCCTTGGCCACCGCCTTTGCAAGGGCAGCTTCCCGGTAATCCCAAAAAGCTGCATCCACAAGCCGCCCCGTAAAATCCCGGTAGCCCTCCTCCCGGCAGTAAGCCCCATACAGGGTAAAAAACCCCCGTTCCTGGGCCGTATCCAAATATCCGTCCGCATACCGGCGCAGATACAGGGCCAGCTGCTCCTTACCGTCGGCAAAGGTCTGTATTTGGGACAACACCGGCTCATTTTCCGGCCTTTGCACCAAAAGCGCAGGAAAAAGCCGCCGCACCTGCCCGACCAGAAAGCTTTGGCGCATGGCTTTTCCCTCCGTCCCCATCCGGGCATAGGAAAGGGTCAGGCAGTGGGAGGGCTTTGTCAGGTTCAAGTACAGGTAAAACCTCTGGATATACATCTGCTGGCGCGGCGTAGGGGCAAGCTCCCTGCCGGATCCTGCCAAAAACTCCCTGTCCAAATCGGACAGCAGGCCGCCTTTTTCTACGTTTTTGGGAATGTAACTGTCGTTGACCCCCGCAAAAAACAACGCCTTCACCTGCTTGAGCCGGGTGCGTTCCATGTCGCCCACCACCACCCGGTCCACATTTTGGGGAATGGTGCCCACCTTGATTTCCTCAAAGCCGGCCTCCAAAATTTTGGAAAATTCTAAAACCCCCGTCTCCTCCTTCCCGATGAGGGATACGATCTGGTCCAAAAGATCCATGACAAGGCGGTAGATCTGGGCATATTCCCTGGCCCGCACAAAGTCCCCCTGGGCCGTAAAGCGCTCCTCAAAGCCTTTTAGCTTTTGCTGTACCCGGTTGTTCTCGATAAAACGGTACAGCCCCTGCGCAAATTCCCCGGCCGTTTTGTAACTGCCATACAGAGGCTCCATCTGCTCCACCAGCCTTACCCGCAGCGCATTTAAGCTTTTTAGTTCTTCCTCCGCAGAAATCATATCCTCCGTGGGGTAAACGAACAGGGTCTCCCACTTCTTCCTTCCCCGGATTCCCGCGCTTTTGGCATACAGTTCCAGACGGTCCACCTCCCCGGGCAAAAAATCCGCCAGCCCGCTGCGCAGGTAATGGAAAACCGCCTCATAGCTGTAATTGGTCGCCCGCACCAAAAGCGCGCTTTTGATATACTCGATAAAAGGATTTAGGACAATCTTTCTGGTCTGGTCCATGTAAACCGGAATACCGTAGGCGGCAAATTCCTGCTCCACCAAG